>DLPY01000051.1 GCA_002478685.1 Flavobacteriaceae bacterium UBA7446 | reverse complement strand
CAAGTTATTGAAATTGATTTAAGTACACTTTCACCTCACATAAATGGACCATTTACTCCCGATTTGGCAACGCCCGTTTCTGAAATGGGTGTAAAAGCAACAAAAAACGATTGGCCAATCGAAGTTGAATGGGGGCTTATTGGTTCATGTACGAACTCATCATATGAAGATTTATCAAGAGCATCCTCAATCGCACAACAAGCCATAGATAAAGGATTAAAAACTAAGGCTGAGTTTGGAATTAACCCGGGATCTGAACAAGTGCGTTATACGGCTGAGCGTGATGGAATCCTTGAAGTTTTTGAAAATTTGGATGCAAAAATTTTCACCAATGCATGTGGTCCTTGTATCGGGCAATGGGCTCGCTATAACGACCCTAAAAATGCACCTAAAAATAGCATTGTACATTCCTTTAACAGGAACTTTGCCAAACGTGCAGATGGTAATCCAAACACGCATGCTTTTGTAGCCTCTCCAGAAATTACAGCTGCAATAGCTATTGCTGGACGATTGGATTTTAATCCAATGAGCGATACGCTTATTAACGAGAATGGAGAGGAAGTAAAGCTAGACGAGCCAACTGGGTGGGAATTACCACCCAAAGGATTTGATGTCAAAGACAACGGCTATTTGGCTCCCGAAGAAGATGGGTCTGGGGTAAATGTGGTTGTTAATGATGATTCTGAACGACTTCAATTGCTAACGCCTTTTGCGCCTTGGAATGGCGAAAACCTAACAGGAGCAAAACTGCTTATTAAAGTGCAAGGAAAATGCACTACTGACCATATTTCTATGGCAGGTTCATGGTTGCGGTATCGAGGGCATTTGGATAACATCTCTAACAATTGTTTGATTGGAGCAGTAAATGCCTTTAATCAACAAACAAATTTTGTTAAAAATCAACTTTCAGGCGAATACGGCGGCGTGCCCGATGTGCAACGCGCCTACAAAGCTGTTAGCATTGAAACCGTAGTTGTGGGAGACCATAACTACGGCGAAGGGTCTTCGCGTGAACACGCCGCTATGGAGCCACGTCATTTGGGCGTAAAAGTGGTTTTGGTAAAGTCATTTGCGCGTATTCATGAAACAAACTTGAAAAAACAAGGCATGTTAGGCATTACATTTGCCAACGAACATGATTATGACCTTATCCAAGAAGATGATACGTTTAACTTTATTGACCTTAAAGGATTTGCAGCTGGAAAGCCACTTACGATTGAGGTAACTCATGCAGATGGCACGACGGATACAATTAAGGCAAATCACACCTATAACGAAACTCAAATTGAATGGTTTAAAGCCGGCTCAGCACTGAATCTTATTAAGCAGCAAAATAATAGCGCAACTTAAGTGTGTTGATGTAGCTGCTCTTCAATAGCGTGTTTGAGTACTTTGTATCCATAAAGGTTAAGATGAAGCCCATCTTGGAGAAAAAGTTCTTTTCTAATGCGATTGTCATGGATCATTTGGTGATAAAAATCAATTTGGAATAAATATGGTAAATGGGTCGATTTTTCTTTTAAACACGCATTAATTTCCATGATTTTGGTCAATTCGTGTTCGCGTTCTAAAGAGGGTTTAATCGATAAGTTATAGATTTTTGTTTTTGGAAATTTTGTGTTTATTTTTTTAAAAAAAATAAGAATTTCTTCTGTGATTTTTTTGGCACTATAACCCAGAGTTAGGTCATTACCGCCAAGATAAAGCACAATTGCTGTTGGCTCTAGGTCATGAAATAGTGTTTCAAAATAATCGCTTAATGAGTGTATGAACGCACCTCCAAATCCTAAGTTAAGTGTGTTCCATATTGGGAAATCACGATCGATGTTTTTCCACAAACGTATTGTTGAGCTGCCGTAAAAAACCAAAAGATCTTTTTTATTCTTTTTTTGGTGTATGCGTCTATTTAGGACTGCTATCTCACGTTCAAAGTTTTTATCTTCTTTGGACAGCTCTAAAACCCATTTTTTAAAATTTTGATTTATAGTTTCAACAGCTCCACTGAAGTCTTCGCTATCAGCATTGTATACACCAAAATCACGCATTCTAAAAGGCGGCATAATTTGGCATTTAAACGGGGCTTCTGAAGGAAGTCTATCAAAGTTTGCAATCACAATGGGAACAATTAGTGGCTGTTGCTTTTGATTGCTCGCAAATTTAAATATCCCTTTGAGAAAAGGTCCTGGTGAGGCTACTGTATAGTAGGAAGAACCTTCTGGGCTAAACACCAAATTAGTGTTGCTTTCTAACACTTCTGTAGCTTGAAGATAAAATTGCTTATTTACTTTTTTTATTTGCTCCTTCGTAAGCCCTGGGGGGATGTAATTTTTTGCATACACACGGATGTACTGAAACTTATCGTAATACTGTTTATGATTTTCTTCATCTGGCAATGCATATCGGACCACTCTTGTGCCTGGGTTTTTATAGTATCTTTCTAAAATTACACTGCTAATAAAATGACTATCTAATGTAATTTGAAAATCTTTAGCAACTGTAAAAAAAGGATGGTTGTGAAGGTGGTTATAAATAAAAATGGCCCCTTGTTCGGATGGTAGGTTTTCCGTACCCTTAATTTCAACTTGAACTGAAGAAAATGCCTTTTGCATGTGTTTAGCACTCAGCGTTCGTATTTGTTGATAGGATAATTCTTTTGGAGTAGCTATAATGTCGCTATAGCTCTTCTGTAATGCCTCTAGTAAGGCTTGATCTTTATCCATTGCCTTTTGCAAGATTTGATAATAGCGCTTTCACTTGTGCAATGTCCTCAATGTAGTACTTCGCAGCGGTTTTCTTTCTGCCTACTTTAATGGTAGTGGCATGGTTGGGTAAGCATGTAAACATATTTTCATCTGTTACATCGTCTCCCATGCATAAAATAAAATCATACTTTTTGTCGGTAACCAATTCGGAAACTGCTGTCCCTTTGCTTATTTGGCGGTTTACCACTTCCATTGCTTTATCCATGTCCATAATGCTAAGTTTGTCTGAAATTAGGCTGTTAAGTACCGTTTTTAACTCTACAGCTCGTCCTGCAGCAAGTTCTGGGTCTGTTTTTCTGTAGTGCCAGACCAAGCTTTTGGATTTTTCTTCAATAAACGTACCTGGAGTTCTGTCTGTAAAAGCTTCCATGATGGGCATTACGTCTTTTTTCCATGTATTATTTGGGCTTCCTTTTGCAAGCCACTCTTGCTTTTGCACTTTTACAAAGTATCCGTGTTCTGCAACTAGAGTTAGTTCAAGGTTACCAAACCATTTTTCCAAAAACACCTTGTCGCGACCACTTACTATCGCAACATCCGTGTTTGGAAGTAATGTCAATTGGGTAAGCGCATCTAAAAGTGATTCATCAGGTACTGCCATTTCAGGGTTTTCGTGGAAGTCCACCAATGTTCCGTCATAATCTAACAGCAACATTTTTTTCGCCGCATGATTAGACGATTCCACTATAACTTGAACTGTTGCCTTATCTAGCTTTTTAACGCCAGTTTCTTCTGTTGGTTCTATTTTTGAATTCAGAGCTTCCATAAATTCTTTTGCCCAGTAGTTTACCGTATACCTACTGAGTCTCTTTTGCATGGCATTGTTGCGTTTTTGTTGTTCTTCAATGGGCATAACAATTGCCTTTTGAATGGCATCCGCCATAGCATTTAGGTCAAAAGGGTTTACCAAAATAGCTTCGTGCAATTCTTTTGCAGCCCCTGCCATTTCGCTTAAAATCAGCACTCCGTCTCCTTTCACTCGCGTAGCGATAAACTCTTTGGCAACTAAATTCATTCCATCTCGAACAGGCGTAATCATTGCAAGATCTGAAGTCATATAAAGGTCAATGAGATCATCGAAATCCATAGCACGATAATAGTACCATATAGGTGTCCAATTTACTGTTGCGTACTTCCCGTTTATACGTCCTACAACTTCGTCCGTTTCTTTTTTAAGTCGCTTGTATTCAGGAACATCAGATCTGGAAGGTACCGTAAGCATTAGAAGTCGTACTTTCTCCAAATACTCGGGGTATTTGGTCAAGAATAAGTCAAATGCCTTAATGCGATTCACTACTCCCTTGGTGTAGTCTAAACGATCAATAGACAAAATAAGCTTACTATCATCTGCTCCTTTTTTGTGCACATCTAACTGGATTTTTAATGTTGATTTTTCAGCTTGTTTTTGGGCCAAATGAGTTTGAGCAGCATCGTTAAATTTGGCGTAATCAATTCCCATAGGAAATGTATCCACAACCACTTCTCTGCTGCTAACAGTGACTCTATTAAATTGTACGTTTTTACGTAAAATGCGCTTTACAGAGCTCAAAAAATGGCGCTCATAATTGTACGTGTGGAAGCCGATCAAATCAGCTCCTAGCATACCTTCCAAAAGAGCTTCGCGCCACGGGAAAATTCTAAATATCTCAAAAGAGGGAAACGGAATATGCAAGAAAAATCCAATGTTTACGTCCGGTCGTACGTCTTTTATCATTTTTGGACATAGCAACAATTGATAATCATGAATCCAGACGGTATCCCCGGAATCTATGTGTTCCAATACACGTTCACTAAATTTTTTATTTACTTCAACATAGGTCTTCCAATGCGCTTCATTGAAAATGGAGTATTCTATAAAGTAGTGAAACAAAGGCCAAAGACATTTGTTGGCTAATCCATAATAAAAATCATCCACCTCCGCTTTGCTTAGAGATACTGAAGCAAAATTCCTGTTGATTAATCCGTTGTTAAGTGGAGCCCATTCGTCATCTGCTATTTCATCTCTGCCAATTCCTGGCCAGCCAACCCACAATGCGCTATCTTGTTCATGAATGGACTTCATTCCTGTAGCTAATCCGCCGCTGGTAGGTGTAAATTTATAAGAATTGTCTACCTTCGATATTCGAATGGGTAAGCGGTTTGAAACAATGATATTCTTAGCCATGAATGAAATTTTAACAACTTTTTTGAATTACAATGTATGTCAAAAATTGATGACAAATTATATACAGGAAGTCTAAATTATGGAATAATTGGAAATTGCAAATCGGCCGCACTTATAAATGCGGATTCCTCAATTGATTGGTGTTGTTTACCGCAATTTGATTCCCCATCCGTTTTTGGCAAAATTATTGACGAAAATATTGGCGGGAACTTTAAAATTGATTGTGATGATTCATACCACATCAATCAACATTACATTAAAAACACCGCGATTCTATGTACGCGTTTTGAAAGCGATGAGAATGCCTTTGAAGTTCTTGATTTTATGCCACGCTATCAAAAAGATAATGGGCAATATCATGCACCTCCTGAGCTGACACGTGTTTTTAGGCACATCAAGGGTGCGCCAATATGTAAGGTTGTGTACAACCCAAAACTAGAATATGCGTTGGGAGAAACAAAAAGTTTTGTAAAGAAAAATTTCATCGTAAGTATTGTGGATGACATCAATTACGACACCTTGTTTTTATACAGTAATTTAGACTATGAAGCTATTTTAGCAGGCGATGAAATTGAGATCTCAAGCGACCATTATATTTCCGTTTCTTATAATGAAAAGCTAAACGTTCCAACACTTGAAAATTCGCTTTTAGCCTTTGAAAAAACAAAAGTTTACTGGCTAAACTGGTGCCATAAAACACCCTCTTTTAAAAATTATAACGATCATATTCTGCGAAGTGCCATGACGCTAAAGCTGCTAACTTTTGAAAAAACAGGAGCGGTATTGGCAGCTGCAACTACTTCTCTCCCCGAAACCATTGGTGAAGTGCGTAATTGGGACTATCGTTTTTGCTGGATTCGAGATGCTTCTATGGTAATAAAAGTGATCGCCAAACTTGGACATGTCCAGATCGTAAGAAACTTCATTCAATACATCATTGACCTTATTCCGGATAAAAATGAGAAGCTTCAAATCATGTATGGTATTCATGGAGAAAAAACACTCACAGAAAAAACCTTGGATCATTTAGATGGGTATAAAGGCTCAAAACCTGTACGTATTGGCAATGCCGCGTATACGCAAAAGCAAAACGATATTTATGGCATTCTAATGGATGTGATTCACTACCAATTGGAACAATTCACGGACAAAAATGATGAGTATGAAGAGCTCTGGTCTATTGTTAAGTCTATTGTGTGGTTGGTTAAAAACAATTGGAAACTTGCCGACAAAGGTATTTGGGAATTCAGGGAAGAAGACCAGCATTTTACCTTTTCTAAGTTGCTATGTTGGGTAGCTATAGATAGAGCTATAAAAATTTCCAAGCTTATACACGCTAACAAATCGGTAGAAAAATGGGGCACACTTCGAGATGAAATCTATAACGATATTATGCAAAACGCATGGAGCGACAACAAACAAGCTTTTACGCAATCGTACCATTCCGAGCATTTAGATGCTTCTGTACTACTGATGGAGTATTACGGATTTATAGATGCTAAGGACCCGAAATTCGTAAAAACAGTTATAGCAATTGAACAAGAATTGATGCATGAAGGGCTTTTATTTCGCTACAAAAACGAAGATGATTTTGGATTACCAAGCTCATCGTTTACCGTGTGCACGTTTTGGTTTATCAACAGTTTGTATAAAATTGGCGAAAAAGAAAAGTCCAAAAAGCTATTTGATAAGCTACTATCCTACAGCAACCATCTAGGCTTATTTAGCGAAGACATCGATTTTTCTTCAAAACTATTATTAGGGAACTTCCCGCAAGCCTATTCGCACTTAGCACTTATAGACAATGCATTGAATTTTAATAATTAAAGTCCCGTAAGTAAGTTGCCCAAACCGTCTTTAAATTGAAAACCCTCTAGGGTACGGTATTTATTTAAACGCTTATTAGCCTCCAGTCCCCAAAGCAAAAACTCCATCAAAAAGTATTTGTCTTCTGACAAGCTTTTAGATTGGTGTGTTGCCACAAGTGTATTTAGATTTGGAACGGCGTCTAGGGTATCTCTGTATATATCTTCCGGAAGGCTGTCTTCCAAGAAAAGTTCATTATCTCCGTAAAACCACCCTAAAAGACTGTCATAGGGACCATCTTCATCTTGTTTTTCAAGCTTGTTAATCTCTGGGAAATAAGAAGGGAACAGGGTTTTCACCGCCTGATTAATAAGGTGTAACGCGATTTGTTCTACACCCTCTTGTTCGCCCTCATAAACAAGTTCCACTTTACCGTTAATGGCGGTAATAATGCCTAAAAAATCAGACATGCGAATGCTTGTTTTTACTTCGCCACTTAACAACAATCTACGTTCTGCTGTGCTAATCAGATTTTCAAATGCCGTAATGCTCATACGTGCGCTAACGCCACTTTTTACATCCACATATTCGCTTTTTCGAGCTTCAAATCCGATTTGTTCTAAAAGATCACGCGCCATTTCTGGAATATAAATCTTCTCAGCCAGTGCCGGGCTGAGTTTGGCTTCTTGTTTTGTGATAGATTTCGCAATTTCGATACTGTTCGGATAGTGTGTTAAAATTTGTGATCCGATACGGTCTTTTAGTGGCGTTACGATGCTTCCGCGATTAGTGTAATCTTCGGGGTTTGCCGTAAAAACAAACTGTGTTTCAATGGGAAGGCGAAGTTTAAATCCACGTATTTGGATTTCTTTTTCTTGTAAAATAGAAAATAGGGCGACCTGAATCCGCGCTTGCAAATCGGGCAGTTCGTTAAGTACAAAAATACAGCGGTGTGCTCTTGGAATCATTCCAAAATGAATCACACCTTCATCGGAATAGGAAAGTTTTAAGTTTGATGCTTTAATGGGATCAACATCGCCAATAAGATCTGCGACAGTTACATCGGGAGTTGCCAATTTCTCAAAAAACCGATCATCGCGATGCAACCAGGCTACAGGCGTTTTATCGCCATGCTCTGCAATCAATTCTTTGGCATGTTTACTTATTGGTGCAAGCGGGTCATCATTGATTTCAGAGCCTGCTACAACGGGAATCCACTCGTCTAAAAGCTGCGTCATTTGGCGTGCTAAACGTGTTTTCGCTTGACCGCGAAGTCCCAATAAATTCATGCTGTGCCCTGATAAAATGGCACGCTCAACATCTGGAATTACGGTGTGTTCGTAACCCAACAATCCTTCAAAAATTGGTGTACCGCTTTTGATGCGTTCTCTTAAATTCCGCGCCAGTTCATCTTGGATGGAACAGGGTTTGTAATCCGTTTTTTTTAGCTCCCCTAAGGTTTTGCTTTGTGCCATTTATCCTAATCGTTTTTTTCTGTTTTGTTCGTAATCTTCAAAAATCATTTGACCCAATCCTTTTAGCCCTGTAAAAAATGCTTTCCCTTTATTGGCTTCGGTAAAGGTGCGTACAAATTCTTTGAGGTAATGGTCTTGCGCAATCATAAATGTGGTGATGGGGATATGAAGTTTTCGTGCTTGTCGCGCCATGTTATAGCATTTGTCAACAATTAAGTCGTCCAGCCCCATACTGTTTTTGTAATAGGTACCATCGGAATTTTTAAGGCAACTTGGCTTCCCGTCTGTAATCATAAAAATCTGCTTGTTGCTATTTTTTCGTCTGCGTAGCATGTCCATTGCCAAAGATAGCCCTGCAACTGTATTGGTGTGATAAGGACCTACTTGCAAATACGGAATTTCTTTTAAGGATATCGGCCATGCATCGTTCCCAAAAACCAAAATATCAAGCGTATCTTTTGGATAGCGTGTAGTGATAAACTCAGCCAATGCCATGGCCACTTTTTTGGCAGGTGTAATGCGGTCTTCGCCATACAAAATCATACTATGGCTAATATCAATCATCAAAACGGTACTCATTTGGGTGTTGTAGAAACTGTCTTCGATGACTAAATCGTCGTGATGTAAATTAAAATCTGTTCCTGCTGTACGGATTTGCGCATTTCGGATGCTTTCAGTCATGGAGATTTTTTCAATGGGATCTCCAAATTGATACGCCTTAAATTCCCTCGTATCACCTACGCCTTGACCGGTATTTTTGGTTTTGTGGTTTCCAGAACCTGATTTTTTTAACTTACCAAAAATTTGCTTTAAGACATGCTCACGAAGAAGTTTTTCCGTTTTTGACGTAAGCCCCATTCCCGAACCATCGCCAGTGCCATTTCCTTTGGGCTGAATATAGGCGCGTTCTAGCAAGTCTTTAATAAAGTCATCTATGGTGTATTCACTGGTGGTAAGCTTATACTCCTTGTCCAGTTCTCGCATCCAGTCAATAGCCTCGTCAAAATCGCCAGAAGTGTGCGTTATGAGTTCTTTAAAAATCTCAAACAAGCGCTCAAACGGGGTTTGATGCTTCGGGACGTGTTGGGTAAACCTTAGTCCAGTGGCAGTTAAATCAAATTTCATAGCAATGTAAATGTACTAAAACATCGCACATGTTATTCCCTTAGCTGATGATATTTAACATTGAATTTATATAAAAACCTTAATTTTAAGCAAAATAGTTAACCATGATAAAAAAATTACATACCGTTCTTGTGATTGTTGTTTCGCTAACAGTGCTTAGTGCATGGTCCTTTCGTGTGAATCGGCCTTCTCTTTTTAGGGGTGGGGATGCAACAAGTATGCTTGAGGAGTTTCAGGCCTATGGGCTAAGTAAAAACACCATGATTATTGTTGGGGTTTGCAAAGTGATTGCTGCAATTGCATTGCTTTTAGGATTACGATTTCAAAAACTCGTTGTTCCTGCAGCAGCAGTAATGGCTGGGTTTATGTGCGCTGCCATTTATTTTCACCTAAGTATCAGTGACCCTCTAATGCCAACAGCACCTTCTACATTAATGATGTTGAGTTGTTTGGGTATTATTTTTATACAAAAAAAGCTCAGTAGAGCATAAAAAAAGCCTCTTTACACGTAGTAAAAAGGCTTTAATAAAAATTAAATTTAGGCTTAAAATTGCGTAGACAAATCTGGTCTGAATTTCATTTTTTGTGCAAGGCTTCCCCAAAGCTCAATAGCGCTTCTGTTAGCTTCCCAGTCTTTGTACCAGGCGTCATAGCCGAACATTTTATTATAGGCGTCCTCTAGGTCTTCGCCTTCTTTAAGCCCAAGGAAAGTTCCACTACCTTCTCCACCATGTTGATCATATCCATATACAACGGCAAACTCACGTGTATTACCTCCGTTTTCAATACGAAAAACCGTACGGTTCCCTGTATATTCTAACTTCTCCATAAGCTTTGCAAAGCGCTCATGTACACGAAGAAATTCGTTAGTCTTACCTTGCTTTACAATTACGCGATTCTGTTGGTAGAATTTTTTGGGCGTGGCGTTCTCATTGTCCCAACCATAGCTCGATCCTTTAAATCTGCGCCATGTTTGTTGCCCGCTTTCATCAGCAATAGTAGAAGCTACATTTTTATCCCAATAGGCAATTTCTGCGCTAAAATCTTGGTCAAAAAAAGTACGGTCTTTACGTACCACCCAACGCTCATAAGTGCCAGCGTTTGGTCCATTTAATATTTCAAAAGTAAAAATAGCTGTTTCAGGAGTTTTGTTCCACTTTTTTGTTTTTGTAGCAACAGCTTTTTCAAATGCTTCACGCTCTCCTTTTTTAGGTGTATATTCATACGAAATCCAGTATTCTTTATTCCCCCAAGTCTGCGCTTGCACACTAAGTGTACAAGCCACTAATAATATCAGTAAATGTTTCATGTTTATTATAATTTTATCAATTATAGATAGTCTTTTTAAACTAATCTTTACAAAACAATTATGAGATTGTTAAATCAAAACGGTTGTAAATTTTACAACGGTATAAAACGAAAAAATGTACCTTTGTTAAAATTGTTTATGAAAAATCTGGTTATCATTGGTCATCCAGACCAATCCTCCTTTTGCTACAATGGTATTTTTAAAACCGTTGTAGACACGCTTGAAGCCGCACAAAAAGAATATAAAGTCATTGATTTATATCGTGACAGTTTTACGCGTCCACGAGTAGCAGTCATTGAAAAATACAAAGAGCTGGTGACTTGGTCAGACAGCATCTATTTTATTTCGCCAGTGTGGTGGTTTCGGCTTACGCCACGGATGGAGATTTTCTTTGATGAAGTACTTACACCTGGCTTTGCTTATAAATTTGTCAATGTGACCAAGCTATACGCCTATCCGAAGCCCTTTTTGAAAGACAAAAAAGTACGCACTTATATGACTCATGGTGCTCCAGCGCTTCCTGTAATTACCCTATATGTAAATTCGGTAAAACTCCGCCTTGTAATGGGAGTTTATACCTTTGTGTTCGGTTGGAAGCCCTCGCGTTGGTTGAAAACCAAGCAATTTTGGTCGGTGCCTTTTGTAAGCGATGAAAAGCGTAAAAAATACTTAACCATTGTTCGAAAAGATGTCCGTAAAGACATCAAAAAAGCATCATAATTATGTTATCACGTCTGTTAACTTTAGTTGCCGTATGGCTTATAACAATCCCACTAACTATGGCACAAGGCACTGAAATGCAACCTTACGAGCTAATCAAAAAAATTGACTCGGTAGAAATTCGTTTTTACCCCAGTGCCACGCTTGTGGAAACAAGAGGCGGGAACAGCTTTAGCAAACTATTTCAGTATATTTCTGGAAACAACGAAAGCAAGCAAAAAATTGCCATGACCGCACCAGTTTATATGAACGAAAGCAAGTCCAAAATGGCGTTTGTAATGCCGCTTTCTGTGCATGAAGAAGGAGCACCCATACCCAAAAGCGACCAAGTATCCTTACGCGTTACCGAACCTCGTTATGTAGCTGCTATTCGGTATGCAGGCTATACAAATGCCCAAAAGGAAGTCACACACAAACAAAAGCTGCTGCAAACACTAGAAGAAAATGACATTTCCACCATTGGAGAATTAGAGATTTTGGGCTATGACAGCCCTTATAAATTCTATAACCGCCGTAACGAAATCATGGTAGCAATTTCATATACTAAATAATGCATCTAGAGGAAAAATTAAATGCATGGTCTCACGGTTTGGGTGTTGGCTTGGGAATAGCCGCATTGGTCTTAATGCTTTTGGGTGTTGACCAAACCAACCCTGTTGGAATATTTAGCGTTATTGTCTACGGCCTATCCATCATTATATTGTTTCTGGCATCTACGTGTTATCACGCCATCAAGGACCGTAAGCGCAAGCACTACTTTAGGGTTGTTGATCACATGAGCATTTATTTGTTAATTGCGGGTACGTATACCCCTTTGTTGTTGATTGCCATCCCCAATAGCTTGGGTTGGACACTGTTTTGGGTAGTATGGGGAATTGCTGCCTTTGGGCTTATCTTAAAAGTCTTTTTTACGGGGCGTTATGAACGGTTTTCTACCTTTTTATACCTCGCAATGGGCTGGTTGGCACTTATTCCCTATTCAGAACTTACCGCAGCATTGGACCCAGCTGCTATGGTTTGGCTAATTGCAGGAGGGATATCCTATACCGTTGGAATACTTTTTTATGCCATTGAGCATATTCCATACAACCATTTTATCTGGCATATTTTTGTCTTGGGCGGTGCCAGTTGCCACTTTTTTATGGTGTATTTATATGTAATTTAAGGGACAAACTTAGGGTTTTATATTGTTGCTTTTAACTGTAAAAACATTTCGTTTTTTTACCGTTTGTATTTAACTAATTGTTATGTTATATATTTGATTGATTTGACTTTTTTTATAGCTTTAAAATTCCTCAAATGTTAGCTTATGAAATTATACCTACCTAATTTACTCTAGTTTTCAGCACCACTCTTTTTGCTCAACAAATACAATGGCGGTAATGTTACAGACGTGTTGGTGGAGGTTTTTGCATATGCTAAAACATTAAAAGTCAACTTTTTGTATTGTAAAATGTATTATCTTTAGACCTTATAAATTATAGACTGCGTCCCCAAAACTCTACTTATGACACGCCACACTAAATTATTTTTTAATACTAATTGCCACGAAGATTAGCCACGCGTTACAAACGCGCAAAAGCTATAAAGTGGTATAGGGCAAAGCAACATATATCATTATGCGCCACAAAAACAAACAGATTACAATAAAACATATGACATGCTGTTGTTTGGTTGCCGCAATGATATTTGTAGGGTGTAGTGCGGAACAACCCAATGTTGACCCAAAAGAGTCCACTTCTCCCAATACAAACGAACAATCAATTGTTTATAACGGAGAAAACAGAACATACATAGCCCACATTCCCGAAGCCTATGATGGTGCAACGGCTACCCCTTTGGTATTAAATTTTCATGGGTACGGAGCAAGCGCACAGGAATTTATGGAAGAAGCGGATATGCGCCCGTTAGCAACGGCTGAAAATTTTATTTTAGTCTATCCGCAAGGCAGTTTGTTAGATGGTTCTTCGCATTGGAATGCCTGCCCTACTGGCGGAGATAACAAAAGCAATACAGACGATTTTGGTTTTATTGAGGCTTTAATTCAAGAGCTCTCTTCTCAATACAAGATTGATCAAAGTAGGATTTACGCTGCCGGTTATTCAAATGGCGCGATGATGGCATATGGCTTGGCAAATTACAAAAGCGAACGCATTGCCGCTATGGCTTCCGTTTCTGGAACAATGCTAGATTGCATAGGAAACCCCCAACATCCGATGCCTGTGCTACATCTGCATGGAACTGCTGATAGCGTAATCCCGTATAATGGCGACAACTACTATGCCGCTGCACAAAATGTACTATACCATTGGGTAGACTTCAATAATACAAGAACAACTCCCGTTGTTAGCTCAGAATCAACAGGTGGAAATACCATTGAACGCTATGTATATAATCAAGGAGACAACAATGTTTCTGTTGAGCACTACAAATATATTGGTGGAGAGCACGTATGGTTTTCCTCAACATTTCAAGGGCAATCTACCGCAGAACTAATTTGGAGTTTTTTGTCAAAGCATGACATTAATGGATTAAGATAAAAAAAGCACCAAATTGGTGCTTTTTTATTTCGAAAGAGAGACTTGATTATTCCACTGCCGGTGAATCTGACGCAACCGCCATCATTATACCCATAGCGTCGCCATAGTCTCCTCCATTTATAATAAGACCATTTTCGTCAAAAGTCATATAGTGGTAAAACTTCGCCTCAAAGCTTTTTCCAGAGGCAGTGCTTACGCCTTTCCATGTGCCATAGGTACGTACACTTCCATTTGGAAGGTTGGTTTCTGGGTCAACACCTGGTAAAAAGTTTTCTGGCGTGTACGTAATATTTTCCATAGCATCATGCCACCCTTGCATATACTGAACAACCTGGTCTTTGGTGGTCATCATAGGCATGCCGTAAAACGCCCCTTGATATTCTACTTCATCAGCAAAATAAGCAGCTACTTTTTCCATATCTTCTGATTCAAAATCAGCAAACCATGCCTTTGCGATTTCTACATTTTTTTCAAAGTTTGGATTTTGCGGTAGTGAGCACGAAGCTAACAGCGCAATTACAGCGATATAAATTAAATTTTTCATTGATTGTTATATTTTAAATTTCGTTCAAATTACAATTAAATCTCATCACTATATGCCTACTTTAATCTTTTTAATGATTTCTTCATCTTTAAAGTGAGGTTGATCTTCGGATTATTCAACTGTATAATGGCACTTAAGTTATATTCCCTTTTTCTATTTTTGCCAAAACGTTTCAATGAACATTCTTATTTTGGGCAGTGGCGGTAGAGAACACACCTTTTGTTGGAAGCTATCGCAAAGTCCGCAACAACCCACACTGTTTACCGCACCTGGAAATGCAGGCACTGCAAAACTTGGCACCAATTTGCCCATCAGCCCAACCGACTTTGATGCCGTTGCAAATGCTGTAACCAAAAACCATATTAACCTCATTGTAGTTGGCCCAGAAGCGCCACTTGTTGAAGGAATCCATGACTTTTTTGCCACGCATCCAACCTTGAGTCATATTCCTGTAATTGGTCCAAAACAAGAAGCCGCACAACTTGAAGGCAGCAAAACATACGCCAAAGCATTTATGGAGCGCCACAATATTCCTACTGCACCGTACAAACAATTTACTGCCACCGATCTCTACGAAGGACTTGCGTATCTGGAAACCATACCCGCGCCTTATGTCCTTAAAGCCGACGGGCTTGCTGCCGGAAAAGGTGTGTTAATTCTTCACGAATTAGAAGAAGCAAAAGCTGCGCTAACAGATATGCTGGCAAACAGAAAGTTTGGTGCTGCTAGTGAGCAAGTGGTTATCGAAGGATTTTTGGACGGCATCGAACTTTCGTGTTTTGTACTTACCGATGGCAAAGGACATGTAACCTTTCCATTTGCCAAAGACTACAAACGCATCGGCGAGGGCGACACTGGGCTAAACACTGGAGGTATGGGAGCGGTTTCTCCCGTACCGTTTAACGATGATATTTTTAAGCAAAAAATTGACGAACGCATCATTCAACCCACCCTTGAAGGGTTTAAAAAAGACAATATCGATTATGTAGGTTTTGTGTTTATTGGATTAATCCGAGTAGGCGATGACCCCTTTGTTATAGAATACAACGTGCGTATGGGCGATCCCGAAACGCAAGTGGTATTGCCACGTATTGAAAACGATATGGTTGAGCTACTCTCGGCAACCGCAGAAAAGCGTCTTCACGAAGTTGAAATTAACATTAGCCCTAAAGCAGCAGCCACGGTTGTGGGCGTTTCGGGAGGCTATCCCGAAGCTTACGAAAAAAGGAAAGAGATTACAGGAATTCCTGCCGATGCGTTAATCTTCCATGCAGGAACTACGAAAAGCGATGGTAAATTGGTAACCAACGGCGGACGTGTATTGGCATCTACAGGCTTTGGTACTGATATTCACGATGCGCTCACGGCAGCATATGCAAACCTTACAAACGTATCGTTTGACGGCTTATATTTTCGTAAAGATTTAGGCTTCGATTTATAGAAACGAGTGTGAAGTAGAGTCGCGATCTTCTTCGTTGTTCGCGTTAAATTTCTTTAACTGTCCCAACCAGTAAAACATACCCGCAAAACCAACAAGCAAAAACAGCCAATTAAAAATATTGGCAAAAAACCAACTTGTAAGCTCTAGCTCACGCAGCATATTTAAGGGAATAAAAAGAATTTCCTCAAAAAGGTAGGCAATCGCTTCAAAAAAGGCTTTCATAATCTTGGTTTTGCTAGACAAAAATACAGCTAAAATGGATGTGGTGCAAGTGCAATCGACTTTTGGATTTTGACCTATCTTTGGCAAAAATTCATTTATGACTAGCGCAGCAGCATTCGCCATTTTTGAGCAAAGTATCAACGCCTATCACATTTTGGATAGGGTTGACCAACCCTTTGAAAATCCGTATGATAGCACTACCCTTGACCATTTATTGTACCGCAAAAATTGGATTGATACCGTACAATGGCACTACGAAGATTTGATTCGTGAGCCAAATATTGATCCTGTTGCCGCGTTGGAACTCAAGCGTAAAATAGATGCGTCTAACCAAGACCGCACGGATACTGTGGAGTATATTGATAGTTATTTTTTAAAGCAGTTTAAAAGCGTTTCAACACTTTCCGATGCCATTATAAATACCGAGAGTCCAGCATGGGCTATTGACCGACTTTCTATATTGGCGCTAAAAATTTACCATATGCGAGAAGAATCAAATCGCAGCTCGGCATCTGAAGCACACCGCATGGCGTGTGCCAAAAAATTAGCAGTGCTTTCAGAACAAAAAATAGACTTATCCACCGCCATTGACCAATTGTTGGCAGATATGGCTGCAGGACGTAAATACATGAAGGAATACAAACAAATGAAAATGTACAACGACGAGTCGCTTAATCCCGTCTTATATCAAAAAAATTCTTGATGAAGGGCAAACACATTTTGGTGTTTCGCTTTTCCGCACTCGGTGATGTTGCCATTTGCGTTCCTGTATTGCGTTGTTTGTTACAATCTTATCCTGAACTAAAA
>DLPY01000073.1:8352-8710 GCA_002478685.1 Flavobacteriaceae bacterium UBA7446 | reverse complement strand
CAGAATAATCTCAGTGTTCATAAAGCTAATTAAATTAAAGCAAGTACTTGTCTTAAAATCTCTTCATTATGTTTTTTCTGTTAGGTATTTTTGTCTTTATTACCATATGGCTTACTACTGAAGTTTTTACCTTATTATCAAAATCTAGAAGCTATTGAAGCAGCCAGAGGATGGGGGATGTTAATGGTATATTGTTTTTGTCCAGTAATTTAGAAGACCTAAAAACAAAGAAGGTTATTGGAATGAGTAATCTTATTATAGCAATAATCTTGTTGAGTTTAGCTATATTTCATCATTTGTTATTAACTGGACCACCCCCACCAGTATTTATTTTAGTAACTATTTCTGGAAATATGGG
>DLPY01000073.1:736-8015 GCA_002478685.1 Flavobacteriaceae bacterium UBA7446 | reverse complement strand
TCTGCTACTTCTAAACTTCTTTTCAAAAGTTCTATTAATTTAAATTTAAATTAACGTATCATATTTTTAGTTTTATTATGTTGTAGAAAATTTAAACTATTAAAACAATGAAGAAATATATTTTAATATTATTTGCACTTACTTTAATTGTTTCGTGTTCGCAAGTATCTTCAAACACAGCTAATGGATTTGGGCCTAGAAATTTTCCTATTACAATGGGCAGCCAAAGCTCCGTTGATGTTGTAATTGAAATGGATAAATTATGGAAAGAAAGTGATTTTGATGGAATGCGGGAGTATATAAGCGATTCAGCACGATTTGTCTGGGAGGACGGCAGAACACACAACAGAGACGAATTTATCAATTCCCTTAAGTCTGACTCATTAATGTATTCTTGGACATTTGATTGGGCTTTTTCAGTGAAAGATGACAATTCGGAAGAAACAAATGAATGGGTAAATGCAGGCTTTAACGTAGTTGCAACTAATAAAAGTGGTGACACATTAGGGGGCGGACATTACAATGAATGGTACCTAATAAATAAAGACGGTAAAATATCATTTTGGTTTAATACTAAAGCAAATCGATAGACTTTTATATACCTTAATTAAACATAAAAGCCTCGTAAAAATTGCGAGGTTTTTTTTTAAATCATCGGCATACCTTCTTCTTTTAGTTCTGCATTTTTAACCCTCTTAAATAGGTTAGAGATACATTTAAAATTAAATTAATACACATACAATTGTTTTGTGTTATTTTTAGTTTTACTATCAATTTAAATTTAAAAACAAATGAAAAAATTATTTTTATTATTATTTACAGCCTCATTGACTGCACAAGTGCCTGCAATTGTTGAGGTTGAAGAATGGGTTTCAGATAATCCAAAAAAATTAGTCGAAATGTTTAATCACTGGTCTGATTTAGAAACTGAACAAAATGGTATTTACTCTTTTGTCCTCGAAGTAATTGATGGCAACAAGGTTTATTTTGTACGTTCTTTTGATGATATGGGGCAAATGATAAAAAAAGATGAAGATAGGTGGGGTGATGAAGGCTGGCAAAGCAAAACATTCCAGAAATGGGATAAAAAATATGATTGGGAAGATTTTTCTGGTGTCAATCCTGAGAGATTAATGACCCACGTGTTTTATCACTGGGAGGAATTAAGTTATATCCCCGAGGGAATGAATCTTGCTGAACAATTACCTAATCTTAAATTCAGAAGAAATATTACAATGGATATTCATAGTGGTGATGGTAATTGGGATAAATTTCAAAATCAAATTAAAGCTGGTATCGAGAATGACAAAAAGCTTAAAAATAATTATGTGAGATTAATGTATTCACCAGTATATGGTGGGATTCGTGGGGCTGATTTTCTTATGATTGTAATGGATGAATCAAGGGCATCATATTACAATGGTCTTGCAGAAAGAAATAAGAAAAGAGATAGTGATGATGATTGGAAATCAATTCAAAATGATAATGTAGCAAACTGGATTGATGAAGAAGATATAATGGTTCATTACTAAACTTGTTTAGATTTATAAAGCCTTTAAATACCTTAATTAAAAAAATTACCCCATAAAATTATGGGGGGTTTTTTTTTTAGGATATTATAACCTAAACCATAGCCATATCCTCTTATTTAAGTTCTGCGGGATCATAAAGTTTTAGCGAAACTTCAAATTCTTAATATATTTAGTTGATTAAACACCTAGTTCTATCGTTTTCTTTTATATTAATTTAGTTGTTCAAGTGGAGATGATTTTGAAAACAATCAAACGCAAGATGATGATAATAGAGCAGTCTATTTAGACTCAAAAGGAGTGAACATTAAGGTATACGAGTGGGCAGAAGTTGGAGACCGATGCACTAGACGGTGTGACATAGTATACAGTTGTTGATTGAGAGCTTTTAGGCAGATACCTTTTTACTAACTAATAGTACTTTAAAGGGGGGAGTTATGCTGCATCTTTCAATAATATGGGTGCAACACATAAAGATAAAACGGCTATACTTTTATAGCATAACCATTTTTATTTTTGTCGCATCAAAAGCCATAGATGAATAATAGAGTCAAGGATGAAGTATAGAAAATATCTTTCAAAAGGAATTAGAGTTTCAGAACTTGGTTTTGGTGCTTGGCAATTAGGGGTTGATTCGGGCTGGAAATCTGTTTCTGAAAAGGATGCTGAATCTATGATTCACACTGCAATAGATAACGGCATAAACTTTTTTGATACTGCACCAAACTATGGTAATGGAACAAGTGAGCTGAGATTGGGAAAAGTTTTTAAAACAATCGACAGATCAAAAATTGTAGTAAACTCAAAATTTGGACGATTAGACAACGGAGTTGTTGACTTTCATTCAAAGCATATTAAGAGCTCTGTTGAGAAGAGTTTAGCTAGGCTTAATATAGATTACTTAGATTCAGTCATTATTCACAGCCCCCCTATTGAACTTCTCGATGGCAACAAAAATGATCATTATGAAATATTAGAACAACTACAAGACGAAGGGAAAATAATTGCTTACGGAGCTTCTATTGATTTTTATGATGAAATTAAAATTCTTTTAGAGACCACTAATGCAAAAGTGATTCAAACCTTTTTTAATATTTTACATCAAGATGCTAAAAGAGCATTTGATTTAATTCATCAAAAGAATGCAGCTACAATTGCTAAAATACCCTTTGATTCAGGTTGGCTGACAGGAAAGTACAACAGCAAAAGCTCATTTGAAGGGGTGAGATCTAGGTGGACAAAAGACGATAAAGCTGTTAGATCACAACTTGTAGATAAAGTAAAAAATATTTTAGAAAATAAAAATTCATTAATCTCTGCTGCGTTGTCTTTTTGCACATCTTTTGATGCGGTTTCCACAGTTATTCCTGGTGCAATTTCAAAACAACAACTGTTGGATAATATTAAGGCAATAAAACACCCTATAAATAAAAAAACGTGTGCTGAGTTAGAAGATTTTTATACAAAGGAAGTGAGAGAATTAAACCTCCCGTGGTAAAATAGTTTTTGCGGTAATATACCGTGTTTGAATAGATTTTTATTAAATTGTCTAAACAATAAAATAATCAATTATGAAAAAGCTGACACTTGCCTTAATTGCTGTTTTTTGTTTGTCTGCTTGAGGCTCTCTTATAGTCTGTTACCTCGATTCCAACTTCTTTAATGGAGTTAAACCCACCAGCAACATCAACCAGATTATGAATCCCCCTACTTTTAAGTACGGAAACTGCTATCATACTGCGATAACCTCCCGCACAGTGTACAAAAAATGTTTTTTCAGCAGGGAACTCAGCTAAGTGTGAGTTTAAAAAACTAAGGGGCGTGCTTTGTGCAGTTGGGATATGCTCGAAGATATATTCGGATTCCTTTCGTACATCAAAAACGGGTATGTTCTCTTCGTTTAAGGCTTTTTTTAAGTCAGTAGCTTGTACAGATGTCACGCTGTCATATTCTTTGTTGGCAGCGCGCCAGGCTTCAAATCCGCCTTTGAGATAGCCAAGTGTGTTGTCAAAGCCAACACGTGAAAGCCGCGTGATAGCTTCTTCTTCTCTTCCTTCAGGTGCGATTAACAAAATAGGCTGCTTTACATCTGCTATTAGTGTGCCTGCCCAAGGAGCAAAACCACCATCTAAGCCTATAAAAATAGATCGTGGAATATGTCCTTTTGCAAAATCGCTTTGATGTCGAACATCAAGAACTACCGCCCCCGTTTCATTAGCGGCAACTTCAAACGCTTCTGGCGAAAGCGAACGTGTTCCCTGTGCAATAACCTCATCTAAATCTGCATAACCCTCTTTATTCATTTTCACATTGAGAGGGAAATACTTAGGAGGAGGTAATATGCCATCTGTAACTTCTTTGATGAATTCGTCTTTAGTCATATCAGCACGCAGGGCGTAATTCATTTTTTTCTGATTCCCCAACGTATCTACCGTTTCTTTCATCATATTTTTTCCACAAGCCGATCCTGCGCCATGCGCCGGATAGACAATCACATCATTTGCTAGAGGCATGATTTTGGTTCGCAAACTATCAAAAAGGGTTCCGGCCAACTCCTCTTGGGTCATATGGGCAGCTTTCTGTGCCAGATCGGGGCGACCTACGTCACCCAAAAATAAGGTGTCTCCAGTAAAAATAGCATGGTCTTTTCCCTTAGGATCACGTAGTAAATATGTAGTACTTTCCATAGTGTGTCCAGGAGTATGGAGTACTACAATGGTTGCTTTTCCTAGTGAAAATTCTTGCCTGTCAGTTGCAATAGTAGCATCAAAACTTGGATTTGCGTTTGGACCGAAAATAATGGGAGCACCTGTTTGCTTGGCAAGTGTAATATGTCCACTCACAAAATCAGCATGAAAGTGGGTTTCAAAAACGTATTTGACTTTGGCATTATCACGTTGTGCGCGCTCCAAATAGGGTCCACTTTCACGAAGTGGATCAATGATAGCAACTTCACCCCCACTTTCAATATAATAAGCGCCTTGCGCCAAACATCCTGTGTATAATTGTTCTACCTTCATAAGCTCTAATTACCCATGTAAAAATACAGTTTATCTTAATCATTAATCACTTCTAGTTTGAAGTGAAATTTTTTCTTGAAAATTTGTTTTGGGGGTTTTATGGGTAGCAAATTCATAAGCTTCCAAGGTATTCACAAAGAAATTTTCGTTCCCTATTATCTCTACGAGTTTTGATTTTTTGATGATATCTCGAGTTGGACCAATTACTTCCGAGAACAATACGGCAATTCCTTGTTGTAGTAGTTCTATTATCAGTTTTTCGAGCATAAACACTGCGCTACTATCAATGTAATTGATAGGATCTGATTTTACAATTATGGTTTCAGGAACTGTTTTTTGTGCTGCTATGGCAGCCAGTAATTCAGATTTAAAATAGTCTTTGTTGCCAAAGTACAATTGGGCATCGAAACGAAAAACAAGTACCTTCGAGTTGTGTTCTATGTCCTCTTTAAACCTTTCAATATTTCTAAAATAAGGGGTGCCTACTATTCTTCCTAAAACAGCAACATGTGGCTTAGATGTGCGGTATACCATAAGCAGTAACGCCAATAGTGTTCCAAACAAAATCCCTTCTGTAATACCAACAAAAAGGGTAAGTAAAAAACTTATAATGAGTAAAGCAAACTCGTCCTTTCGTCTCTTAAATAATTGTTGAGGATAACGGACATCAATTAACCCAAAAACAGCTACTATAATTATGGCAGCTAAGACGGCATTAGGTAAATAATAGAAAAGGGGTGTCAAAAACAATAACGTAAGACCAACCAAAACAACACTTACTAGGTTAGCAAGTCCTGTCTTGGCGCCGCATAAATCACTTATGGCAGTTCGTGTAAAACTACCTGTAGCAGCGTACGATTTAAAGAATGCACCTACGATATTAGCCATACCCAATGCAATGAGCTCTTGATTTGCCTTTAGTTTGTTATCATGCTTGCTTTCCATGACTTTGGCCACCGACATGGCCTCCACAAAAGCAATAAGCGCCAAGGCAATGGCAATAGGTAAGAGTTCCTTTAGGCTTGCGAAATCAATTTCAGGGAGGTTAAAAGCGGGAAGCCCCTTAGGAATCTCGGCAACTATTTCTACCCCTTTGGCGTGGAGTTTTAGCAGCATTACCGATACAATACTTACTATTACAACCACCAAAGCTGCGGGAATCCGCTTGTTAATTTTTCGCATGACAATCAGCAGCACAATAGCAATTGCACCAATGCCAATTGTATATAGTTTGATGTGCTGCAATTCAGAAAACACAGCTATAAGAATACTGTGGAGTTTGCTATTTCTCCCTGTTTCGATACCAAATAAATGGCTTAGCTGGCTGCAACCAATGATAAGCGCTGCTGCCGAGGTAAATCCACTAATAACTGGAGTTGATAAAAAATTAACCAAAAAGCCCATTTTGAGTATACCAAGGGCCAATTGAATACAGCCCACAAACAACGACAGCATAATTGCCATAGCAATGTAGTTGTCTACCCCCGAAATGGACAGCGCACCCAAACCGGCAGCCACCAAAAGTGAGTCCATGGCTACGGGTCCAACATTCAACTGCGGCGACGTGCCCATAAGGGCATAAATCAGTTGGGGCATTAATGCGGCATAAAGACCGTATACAGGTGGAAGCCCTGCAATCATGGCGTATGCCATACTTTGCGGAATTAGTATAACGCTCACAGTAAGCCCCGCCGAAAGGTCTCCTAGGAGGAACTCCTTTTTGTAGTTTGGTAACCAAGAAAGTATGGGAAATAATCGCTTAATCATTCTTTGCAAAAGTACTACTTATTAAAAAGCGGAAAAAACTTGTGAGGTAAACGTACTAGAAGATTCCGATTATTTTGTGGCTATAGACAATTTTAGAAAAGCACAACAAGAGTTGGTGTAACTAAAAAACCCCGCCATTTGGCGGGGTTTTAACATAGTTAGTAAACGTGGTTGTATGATTACTTCACTAACTTGGTTGTCATTTCTTGGTCACCAGCTTTTAGTGAAACAAGGTATAGCCCTTTGTTTAAATCAGCCACATCTAAGCTAAATGCAGTTGCATTTGGTGTAGCACGCAATACTTCGCGGCCAGTAATATCAAAGATACTTACGCTATCTACGCTAATACCCGCGCTTACGTTAAGCGTGTTTTCAACAGGGTTGGGATACGTAACAACACTAAAGCTATTTACTTCGTTAATGCCTAGTGGTGTTCCTTTGTATGCATAAAGGTTATCATACCAAACCTTGTTGTTGAGGTTTGAAGTAATACCAAATTCCTTGAATCCTGTATAATTAGTTAGGTCTACTGTGAGATCAACTGATAACCATTGACCAGCTACAAGGGCTGGAGAAGAAGCTACATTTAAATTCATCTCTAAAGCAGCACCACCAGGTTGATTAACAAATTTTAAGTTAAATACTGATGATGTTAAATCTGTTCCTGCTTCAATATAAATGTCAACGTGCAAGTTTGTAAATGCGCTTGCATCAATGCCAGCATCTAATACAATTCCTTGACAATTGTTTCCTAAAAACGCTGTTGTAGCATTTCCAGCAACAGAAATTTCTGAAACAGAGTTTGCACCACACCAACCGGCATCAAAATTACTAGAAACATTTGTATATGCATCACTGTATAATGAAATCACGTCAGCCGCATTTCTCGCTGGGGGCGTTGGAGCAGCAGTTGAAGGTCCCGATGGAGTTGTATCACCACCACCAGTGTCACCACCACCAGTA
>DLPY01000073.1:0-369 GCA_002478685.1 Flavobacteriaceae bacterium UBA7446 | reverse complement strand
ACCCGATGCTTCATCACTCCATAATAATGTAAAGCTTGTAGTTGCAGGCATGGTACCAGTAGCCCAAGTGATTTCAGCTGTTGCAACACCATTGGTAATAGTCGTTGCCGATGCTGTACCGCCACCTTCGACATTTTGTATAAGAAGAACATCAATTACATCATTCACTGAAGTAGCTGTAACGGTCATGCTATCATCACCTGAGTTTTCAACCGTCAATAGTATCGAACCAGGATGGTTAGCGATATTGAAATGCGTTACTTCAGTTTCACAGTATGTAGTAGTATTTGGAGTTGTATCTCCACCGTCAGAGTGACCCCCGTCAGAGTCACACCCACCAGTGTCACCACCACCAGTGTCACCACCACC
>DLPY01000029.1 GCA_002478685.1 Flavobacteriaceae bacterium UBA7446 | reverse complement strand
CGTGCTTTTGGTTTCTCTGCTATTGTGGTAGTGGGCGACGAAAACGGTGTTGTTGGCCAAGGACTTGGTAAATCCAAAGAAGTTTCTGAGGCAATCTCAAAAGCTGTAGAAGACGCCAAGAAAAATTTGGTGCGTATTCCTATAAATAACGGAACACTTCCACACGAACAAAAAGGGAAATTTGGAGGTGCGCGTGTGTATCTTCAACCTGCATCTGAGGGTACTGGAGTAATTGCTGGTGGTGCCGTTCGTGCTGTGTTGGAAGCGGTAGGTGTACACAATGTACTTTCAAAGTCACAGGGTTCGTCTAACCCACATAACGTGGTAAAGGCAACTTTTGATGCATTGTTACAACTACGTGACGCGAATACTGTTGCCAAGCAACGTGGTATTTCACTCGAAAAAGTTTTTAACGGATAAGCTCATGGCAAAAATTAAAGTTACACAAGTAAAAAGTTATATCAAGCGTCCAGAAGATCAAAAGCGTACCCTTGCAGCCCTTGGCTTACACCGTATTGGGCAAGTTGCAGAGCACGATGATACGCCTGTAATTCAAGGAATGATTAACAAAGTAAAACATTTGGTAAACGTTCAAAATGTGTAATATGGAACTAGGAAATTTAAAGCCTGCTAAAGGCGCAGTAAAAGGAGCAAGTAAACGTCTAGGTAGAGGGCAAGGTTCTGGTACTGGTGGTACTGCTTCACGTGGTCACAAAGGTGCAAAATCTCGTTCTGGATACTCTAAGAAAATAGGTTTTGAAGGAGGTCAAATGCCATTGCAAAGACGTGTACCCAAGTTTGGATTTACTAACATAAACCGTAAAGAGTATGCGGTAATTAACCTGGATAAACTGCAATCATTAGTAGACAACAAAAAAATCAAAAGCACATTAGATAATGATACCATGGTTTCATTGCGTCTTGTTGGAAAAAACGATTTAGTAAAAATATTAGGACGCGGAGAGTTGTCTGCAAAACTTAAAGTAAGTGCCCATAAATTTACCGCTTCTGCTAAGTCAGCAATTGAAGCTGTTGGTGGAGAGGCGATCACGATAGAATAAATGAAAAGATTAATAGAGGTCATAACGAATATTTGGAAAATTGAAGAGCTCAAAACACGTATTGGGATAACACTTGGATTACTTGTGGTTTACCGCATCGGGGCGCAAGTAGTGCTTCCTGGTATTGATCCATTACAGCTTTCTGAGCTTTCTAGCCGTACAAGTGGCGGTGGATTACTGGGTGTTTTGAATATGTTTACAGGAGGTGCCTTTGCTAATGCATCTGTTTTTGCACTCGGTATTATGCCTTATATTTCTGCTTCTATTGTAGTTCAACTTATGGGAATCGCTATTCCTTATTTGCAAAAATTGCAGAAGGAAGGCGAGAGCGGACGTCGTAGAATCAACCAAATTACCCGCTGGTTAACTATTGCCATTTGTGTATTTCAAGCGCCAGCATATTTATATTCATTAGAAGCTGTTTTTCAAGTTCCTGATGCTGCTTTTGTTTTTGGTAAAGGTCTTGGATTTATGGTGCCTTCTGTAATTATTCTGGTTACTGGAACCGTATTTGCCATGTGGTTGGGAGAAAAAATCACAGACAAGGGTATTGGAAACGGTATTTCATTACTAATTACAGTGGGTATTGTAGCAACACTCCCCATGTCATTCGCGCAGGAGTTTGTTTCAAGAGTAACAGAAAACAACGGAGGTCCCATTCTTATTTTGATTGAAATAATCGTTTGGATTGCTATCAATGCTATTTGTATTTTGTTGGTTATGGCAGTCCGCCAAATCCCTGTTCAGTATGCTCGTAGAACAGCTTCTGGAGGTATTGATAAAAATCAAATTGGATCACGCCAATATATTCCACTTAAGCTCAATGCATCTGGTGTAATGCCTATAATTTTTGCTCAAGCGCTGATGTTTGCTCCTGCTGCACTTGGTCGCTTAGCAGGTGACAGCGAACTAGGACAGTGGCTTCAGGCTTCATTTTCAGATATTTTTGGATTGTGGTACAACATTCTGTTTGCAGTTCTCATTATCATATTTACATATTTTTATACAGCGATTACGGTACCCACCAATAAGATGGCAGATGACTTAAAACGAAGCGGAGGTTTTGTTCCTGGTGTACGCCCCGGAACTGAAACAGCTGATTTTCTAGATCGAATTATGTCGCAAATTACTTTCCCTGGTTCGCTATTTTTGGCTGCTGTGGCGGTATTGCCCGCCGTGGTGTACCATTTGCTTGGGATGCAACAAGGCTGGGCGTTGTTCTATGGAGGAACGTCGTTACTGATTATGGTAGGTGTTGCGATAGATACCATTCAGCAAATCAATGCATATTTGCTAAATCGCCATTATGATGGGTTAATGAAAACAGGAAGTAAACGAAAAACTGCAGGAATCTGATGGCAAAGCAAGCAGCAATAGAACAAGACGGCCAAATCATCGAGGCTCTTTCTAACGCCATGTTTCGCGTGGAGTTGGAAAATGGTCATGTTGTTACGGCACATATTTCGGGCAAAATGCGTATGCATTACATCAAGCTGTTACCTGGAGATAAAGTAAAACTGGAGATGTCTCCTTACGATTTGACTAAGGCACGCATTACCTTTAGATATTAACATATGAAAGTTAGAGCATCACTTAAAAAAAGAAGCGCCGACTGCAAAATTGTACGTCGCAAGGGACGCTTATACGTAATCAACAAAAAGAACCCTAGGTTCAAACAAAGACAAGGATAATTATGGCTAGAATTTCTGGAGTAGATATTCCCAAACAAAAAAGAGGCGTTATATCGCTAACCTACATTTATGGGGTTGGACGCAGCCGTGCTAAGGAGATTTTAGCAACTGCTGAAGTTGATGAAAGTAAAAAAGTTAGCGAGTGGAACGACGACGAAATTGGTCGTATCCGTGATGCTGTTTCTTCGTTCACTATCGAAGGAGAGCTTCGCTCAGAAATACAATTGAACATCAAGCGATTGATGGATATTGGTTCGTTTAGAGGAATCCGTCATCGTATTGGATTGCCACTTCGTGGACAGCGTACCAAGAATAATTCGCGCACGCGAAAAGGTAAACGTAAGACAGTTGCTAATAAAAAGAAAGTAACGAAATAAAGCAGTTAACACATGGCTAAATCAAGTTCAAAAAAGCGTAAAGTTGTGGTGGAAGCCTTTGGCGAAGCACACATTAACGCGTCGTTTAACAATATCATTGTCTCCTTAACCAACAATAAGGGGGAAGTGATTTCGTGGTCTTCTGCTGGTAAAATGGGCTTCAGAGGATCTAAGAAAAACACCCCTTATGCTGCGCAACTTGCAGCTGAAGACGCCACAAAAGTAGCTCAGGAAGCTGGTTTGCGTAAAGTGAAAGTATTTGTGAAAGGTCCTGGGAACGGACGCGAGTCTGCTATTCGTACCATTCACAACGGAGGCATTGAAGTAACTGAAATTATTGATGTGACGCCGATGCCACATAACGGTTGTCGTCCACCAAAACGGCGTAGAGTTTAATACTAATCCCGCTGGCGAAGGATAGACCTTAATTCCCAGCATAAATTTTTAACTATGGCAAGATATACTGGTCCTAAGACAAAAATCGCCCGTAAGTTTGGCGAGGCCATTTTTGGCGATGACAAGTCGTTTGAAAAGCGCAATTATCCTCCGGGACAGCACGGTAACAACCGACGCAGACCCAAAAAATCGGAATACGCTATCCAATTAACGGAAAAGCAAAAAGCAAAATTTACCTATGGTATTTTAGAGCGTCAGTTTCGTAATTTATTTATAAAAGCAAATGCAAGCAAAGGCGTAACGGGCGAGGTGTTACTTCAGCTTTGCGAATCGCGCTTAGACAATTTGGTGTACCGTCTTGGCATTGCACCAACACGAAGTTCAGCACGTCAGCTTGTAGGGCACCGTCATATTACATTAAACGGCGAAATCATGAATATTCCTTCATGTCATGTTAAGCCTGGTGATTTAATTGGTGTTCGTGAAAAATCTAAGTCACTTGATGTGATTGAGCGTTCATTGTCTGTTGCTAACCATGATTTAGAGTGGTTAACGTGGAATGATGCAACTTTAGAAGGCACATTGGTATCTGTTCCTACCCGTGAGCAAATTACAGAGAACATAAAGGAACAACTAATTGTCGAATTGTATTCAAAATAATCCTATGGCACTATTTAATTTTCAAAAACCAGATAAGGTAATCATGATTGATTCAGACGAATTTGAAGGTAAATTCGAATTTCGTCCACTAGAGCCTGGGTATGGGCTAACTGTTGGAAACGCACTACGTCGTGTAATGCTTGCATCACTAGAAGGCTTTGCAATTACATCTGTTCGCATCGACAAGGTTGATCACGAATTCTCAACACTCCCTGGGGTGGTAGAGGACGTAACAGAAATGATTTTGAACTTCAAACAAGTTCGTTTTAAGCAGCAAATTGACAGCTTTGACAGTGAGACTGTAAACGTTGCTATTTCGGGTCAAAAGCAGCTTACTGCTGGAGATTTGCAAAAGTTTATATCTGGATTTCAAGTACTTAATCCAGACTTAGTGGTTTGCAATATGGATGAAAGCGTGCAGCTAAATTTTGAATTTACCATTGAAAAAGGACGTGGTTACGTTCCTGCAGAGGAAAACAAAAAAGCAACTGCTCCTATTGGAACAATTGCAATTGACTCCATATACACACCGATTAAGAACGTAAAATATACGATTGAAAACTTCCGCGTTGAGCAAAAAACAGATTATGAAAAGCTAATTTTCGAAATTGTTACCGACGGTTCTATTCATCCAAAAGATGCATTAACCGAAGCAGCAAAAACACTTATCCACCACTTTATGTTGTTCTCTGATGAACGCATTACATTAGAGTCGGATGAGATTGCTGAAACAGAAACTTATGACGAAGAATCCCTTCACATGCGTCAATTGTTAAAGACAAAACTTATTGACATGGACTTGTCTGTACGCGCGTTGAACTGCCTGAAGGCAGCCGAGGTAGATACACTCGGTGACTTGGTATCTTTTAATAAAACTGATTTGATGAAGTTTAGAAACTTTGGAAAAAAATCACTTACAGAGCTTGAAGAATTGGTTGTTGCCAAAGGACTCAATTTTGGTATGGATTTGGCCAAATACAAACTTGATAAAGACTAAATTCCGCAATAGTTTATAATTATGAGACACGGAAAGAAAGTAGCCCACCTGGGGCGTACGAATACCCACAGAAAAGCAATGCTTGCCAACATGGCGTCCTCGTTAATTGAGCATAAGCGCATCAACACGACGGTTGCTCGTGCTAAGGCACTTAAAACCTTTATTGAACCGCTTATTACGCGCTCAAAAGAAGATTCAACGCATAATCGACGTATTGCCTTTAGAGCACTTCGCAATAAGTATGCAGTTACCGAATTGTTCCGTACTATTTCGGAAAAAGTTGGTGATCGCCCAGGAGGATATACACGAATTATCAAATTAGGAAATCGCCTTGGTGACAATGCAGACATGGCCATGATCGAACTTGTTGATTTCAATGAGGTGTATCAAACGGCTAAGCCTAAAAAGAAATCGCGTAGAAGAAGTCGTAAAAAGGAAACAACTCCAGCACCTGCCACAGAAGAGATAGTAGAAGTAGCTGAAACTACTGATATAGCTATAGAGAAAACTGTAGAAGAAGCACCGCAAGCTGAGGCACAAGATGCGGCTTTGGATGCGTCTGAAAAAACAGATGCAAAAGAAGATGAAAACAAGGCAGAATAATTTTTAACATCCTTTTAATAAAACTAAAGGATAAACCATCAGGTTTATCCTTTTTTTGTGTTAATTTTGACAAAACATATGAAACCGAATGAGCCAATATCAAACCCGTAAAAAAGCACTTATTTTGCTCGAAGACGGAACGGTTTTTCACGGTAAATCCATTGGTATTGAAGGTCAGGCATTTGGAGAGTTATGCTTTAACACAGGCATGACAGGCTATCAAGAAATTTTTACTGACCCGTCTTACTACGGACAATTAATGGTAACCACCAACGCCCACATTGGGAATTATGGTGTTCAAAATGCTGAATCAGAGTCAGATGCGATTCAAATTGCAGGCCTGATTTGTAAAAACTTCAATACTGGATTTTCACGTGTTGCCGCCGACAGTTCGTTGTTCGACTTTTTTGAAGCACAAAATTTAGTAGCGATTTCAGATGTAGATACAAGAGCACTTGTAAGCTATATCCGTGACAACGGCTCAATGAATGCCGTAATTTCTACGGAAACTGAAGATTTGGATGCACTAAAAAAACAACTTGCAGACGTTCCTTCAATGATTGGTTTGGCACTTGCACCAAAAGTTACCACTGCAGAACCATATTTTGTAGGTGACCCCAACGCAGCAATTAAAATTGCTGCGTTGGACCTAGGAATTAAAAAAAATATTTTACACAATTTGGCAAGCAGGGACTCCTATATTAAAGTGTTTCCACTTCAAACAAACTTTGAAACCATGCAAGCCTGGAATCCAGATGGCTATTTTTTGTCAAATGGACCTGGGGATCCAGAACCGCTACATTCGGCTCAAGAAGTTGCTACGAAAATTATTGCCAAAGGATTGCCGCTTTTTGGTATTTGCTTAGGACATCAAATTATTGCATTGTCGCAAGGTATTTCAACCTATAAAATGCTTAACGGTCACAGAGGAATTAATCACCCAGTACTAAACATTGAAACTGGAAAGGGAGAAATCACTTCCCAAAATCATGGGTTTGCGATTAACCGTGAAGAAACAGATGCGCATAATGATGTAGTAATTACACATAAGCATCTTAACGACGATACGGTAGCTGGTATTCGTATTGAAGGAAAACCTTGTTTTTCAGTTCAATATCACCCAGAGGCAAGTCCAGGACCAAACGATTCGTCGTATTTATTTGACCAATTCATATCACAAATTAACAACCACATAAAGCAAGCATCATGAGTATTATACTAAGCGTACACGCTCGTCAAATTTTTGATTCTAGAGGTAATCCAACAGTTGAAGTTGACGTTATAACCGAAAATTATACTATGGGTCGTGCCGCTGTTCCTTCAGGTGCTTCTACTGGAGAGCATGAGGCGGTTGAACTTCGAGATGGAGGTGATAATTTCATGGGTAAAGGTGTTTTACAGGCAGTAAAAAATGTAAATGAAATTATTGCTCCCGAACTTTTGGGCACTTCCATTTTTGAACAAGAAGAAATCGACCAGCTTATGATTGATTTGGACGGAACGCCAAACAAGTCTAAACTTGGTGCCAATGCCATTTTGGGTGTTTCACTTGCGGTAGCAAAAGCGGCTGCTAACGAACTTGGATTACCGCTGTATCGCTATGTTGGTGGCACGCGTGCCATTACGCTTCCTGTTCCAATGATGAACATCATCAATGGAGGTTCGCACTCCGATGCGCCGATTGCGTTTCAAGAATTTATGGTAATGCCTGTAAAAGCGTTATCGCTTACGCATGCATTGCAAATGGGAACTGAAATTTTTCATAACCTTAAAAAAGTATTAAAAGATAGAAACTTAAGCACAGCAGTTGGTGATGAAGGAGGATTTGCACCGACACTAGCTGGAACAGAAGATGCCCTTGATACAATTATGTTTGCGATTGAAAAAGCAGGCTACAAGCCTGCCGAAGAAGTAATGATTGCCTTAGACTGTGCGGCCGCAGAGTTTTATGCTGATGGAAAATATAATTATAAAAAGTTTGAAGGAGATGTAGGCAAAGTGCGTACATCACAAGAACAAGCAGACTATTTAGCTTCTTTGGTTACAAAATATCCTATTGTTTCTATTGAAGACGGGATGGATGAAAACGACTGGGAAGGTTGGAAATACCTTACTGAAAAGATTGGCGACAAGGCACAGTTGGTGGGTGACGACTTATTTGTGACTAACGTTAATCGTTTAAGCCGTGGAATTGAGGGAGATATTGCAAATTCTATTTTGATTAAAGTAAATCAAATTGGATCATTGTCTGAAACCATAGCTGCCGTTCAAATGGCGCAAAATGCGGGATATACATGCGTGATGTCACATCGTTCTGGTGAAACCGAAGACAATACAATTGCTGATTTAGCAGTAGCATTAAACACAGGACAAATAAAAACAGGCTCCCTTTCACGTAGTGATCGTATGGCAAAATACAATCAATTGCTTCGCATTGAAGAAGAATTGGGAAGAAATGCATATTATCCACAGGATAAAGCATTCAAGGTGAAGCTTTAATTCATCAACGTAAAAAAAAAGTAATTTAAACCAATGGCAAAAACAGCTAAACTGACCTATGCGGACAAATCGATTGTGCTACCTCTTGTAGAGGGTACTCAAGACGAGTTGGGAATTGATATTAAAACCCTCCGCGCAAAAACGAATTTAATCACTCTTGACCCAGGCTTCAAAAATACAGGCTCCTGTCAAAGTGCGATTACATTCCTGGATGGTGAGCAAGGTATATTACGCTATCGAGGCTATGACATTGCTGAACTTGCAGACAACGCTGATTTTTTAGAGGTTGCCTATTTGCTTATTTTCGGTGAATTGCCCAACGCAGAGCAGTTGGATAAATTTTTGGTTGACATAAAAGAAGAATCCTACATTGATGAAGATCTTAAAAAGATTTTAGAAAGCTTTCCAAGTGCTGCACATCCCATGGGAGTATTATCTTCATTAACAAGCGCGCTCACGGCTTTTAATCCAACTTCTGTTAATGTTGAAAGCGAAGAAGAGATGTACAGAGCCATTGTACGGATTATGGGCAAATTACCAGTGTTGGTAGCTTGGGTGTTTAGAAAAAAATCAGGACTTCCACTTAAATATGGTGATTATTCATTGGGTTACGTTGAGAATATTGCCCGTATGATGTTCCGTAAGCCAAACAAAGAGTATGTGGCTAATCCAGTGGTGGATGCTGCACTAAATAAGCTACTAATTCTTCATGCAGAGCATGAGCAAAATTGCTCAACGTCTACCGTTCGGATTGTAGGCTCATCTCATGCTGGTCTTTTCGCTTCTATTGCAGCAGGAATTTCAGCACTTTGGGGACCGCTTCATGGGGGTGCTAATCAAGCTGTAGTTGAAATGTTAGAGGCTATTCGTAAAGATGGCGGAGACACCAAAAAATATATGGAAAAAGCAAAAGATAAGGCAGACTCATTCCGCCTTATGGGCTTTGGACACCGTGTGTATAAGAATTTTGACCCACGAGCACGTATCATCAAAAAAGCCGCAGACGAAGTTTTAAACGACCTTGGTATTGCTGACCCTGTTCTCGATATCGCTAAAGATTTGGAGGCTGAAGCACTCAGTGATCCGTATTTTGTGGAGCGTAAACTATATCCAAATGTAGATTTTTATTCTGGGATTATTTATCGTGCCATGGGGATTTCAACAGAAACGTTCACTGTAATGTTTGCCCTCGGGCGTTTACCAGGATGGATTGCGCAGTGGAGAGAAATGCGACTAAACAAAGAGCCTATTGGGCGTCCGAGACAAATTTATGTAGGTGAGCCAAAACGATCATTTTTACCATTAGATAAACGATAAAAGATGGGATAAACCTCTGTGTACATACAGAGACGCAAACGCTTACCCATGTAGTATTGGGTACTGCTGATACTGTGGATAAACCACTCGAACTGAATGATTTGTACGACCCCTCTTCGCGAAAGCATTTATTAGCAAATACATTTCCAAAAAAAGAAGCACTACAAGCGGCTTTGCAAAGCCTTGAGGAAGTTTTTTTGCGCCATAATGTTACGGTATCCCGCCCCGACAATGTTACCGATTGTAACCAAATTTTTGTTCGTGATTTGGGCTTTGTGATTGATGATATTTGGGTGCGTGCTAATATCATTCCACACCGCGCAGATGAATTACACGGCTTAAAAACGCTTCAGGAACTAATTCCAAAAGAAAAGCAACTCGTATTTCCCGAAGATATTCATGTAGAAGGTGGTGATGTAATAATTCATCACGAACATATTTTTGTAGGGATTTGTACTCGTAAAGACTATGCAGATTTGCTTACTGCTCGCACCAACATAGCTGCCGTTAATGCTTTGCAAGATGCATTTCCACATAAAAAAGTTGTTGCTTTTGAATTGATAAAGTCGAATACGATTCCAGAAAAAAATGCACTGCATCTAGATTGCTGTTTTCAACCTGTTGGAGCAACGTATGCCATTACCTGCCCTGAGGGCTTTGCCAATTCTAACGAATATCGTTGGATTGTTGATTTTTTCAAGCAAGAAAATATTTTCGAAGTTTCTGCCCTTGAAATGAGCCAAATGATGTGTAATGTGGTTTCCATACGTCCAGATGTGATAGTTTCGGATAGCACATTTTCGCGATTGAATATGTGGCTACGACAACGAGATATTACCGTGGAGGAAGTGAATTTACGTGAAATTGCCAAGCAAGGCGGATTATTTCGTTGCGTTACCATGCCTTTAACAAGATTGATATGAAACCTACAAACCATGTTGTGCTTGTGCGTCCTGCTTCCTTCCGATCAAACGAGCAGACGGCTGTAAATAATCACTATCAAAAATCAACTGAACTTTCCAATGCTGCTACCTTAAAACAAGCTTTAGAAGAGTTTGATGCACTTGTTTTACGCCTTCGTAAGCATAATGTTGTGGTTACCGTTGTACAAGACAAACCAATACCAGATACCCCAGATGCGTTGTTTCCAAACAATTGGTTTGCTTTACTTCCCAAAAACCGAGGAGTGCTTTTTCCCATGTTTGCTCCCAATAGGCGAGCAGAGCGCAACACCCGCATTTTTGAGGCTCTAAACGATTTGGGTCATAAGATTTCAGTAGTGAAGGATTATTCTTCATATGAAAAAGACAATATGTTTTTAGAAGGCACGGGGAGCATGGTGTTAGATCATCAAAACAGTATTGCATATTGTGCGCTATCGTCGCGTGCAAATAGGGAATTATTTTATCAGTTTTGTGCGGATTTTGATTTCAAACCGATTGTATTTCACGCCTATCAAACGGTAGATAATCAACGTCTTTTAATTTATCATACCAATGTACTTATGGCATTGGGAGCTGATTTTGCTGTAATTTGTTTGGATGCTATTGATGACCCAGAAGAACGCACTATACTTCAAGATTCGCTTATATATTCAGGAAAAGATGTGATAACAATCACGGAAGAACAAGTCGCGCAATTTGCAGGAAATATGCTTGCGCTAATCGCTGGGGACGGTACGCCACTTTTGATAATGAGTTCTAGAGCATATATTTCGCTTAGTGTCCAACAATGTCAAAAGCTGGAACAACATGCCACCTTAGTTCAAAGTTCTGTGCCTACTGTTGAAGATTTGGGCGGGGGTAGTGTTCGCTGTATGATGGCGGAGGTTTATTAGAGGTAATTCTCCGAATTTTTTGCTTTTTGTTGCTGTATCTTTTTAAAAAACAAACGCACAGGTGCTGACTGTGCCGACATTGAAACTTTATGATGGTCAGCGTGAACGCTATATGCATCGCTTGTGCCTTTGAACAATGTTAGTTTGTAGTATGGAATTATAAGGGCATAGGTTTCTAAAAGTGACCGAAACCGCAAAATAACTCCTTTTGGACGCAATTCAATATTGCAGGTGTTATCGTTGTTATCCAACAAAAAAAGCGAATCAATTTCTTTGCTGCTTGCGGTAACATAAAGCTTTGGCGAACCCACACCGCCCAATTTTAGACGCTCTAAAAGCGTAAACGGCTTTCCCAATAAATCGTCAATTTCATCTTGCTGTTTTTTATCGTTATAGGATACATTTTGTAGCATACCACAAAGATAATCGAAAACATGATGTAGCTTATCGAAACCCGTATCTTTGCATCTGATTTATATGTATGGAAGCAGTACTCATCAAACATCTAAGCGAATACCTTAAAACGCAGTACGACAAAGAAGTAACTACGTTTGAAATTCAACCCACTAAGTCACAGTTTGAAGGGGACTTGACCGTAGTGGTGTTTCCGTTGCTTAAAATAGTGTCCAAAAAACCAGCTGACCTTACCGCGGAATTGGGTGACTTTTTAGTTGATACGATACCAGAAGTGGAGGCTTACAATGTAGTGCAAGGCTTTTTGAATATTCAAATTTCAGATGCCTATTACATTGATTTTCTTACGCAATTACAACAGAATCCCAATTTTGGCTTTACACCAAAAACCGCTACTTCTGACACCCTTTTGGTAGAGTATTCGTCTCCCAACACCAACAAACCCTTACATCTTGGTCATATTCGTAATAACCTGTTGGGTGCATCGGTAGCTAATATCTTGACTGCTAGTGGGAATAATGTGCATACCACACAAATTATCAATGACAGAGGGATTCATATTTGCAAATCCATGGTGGCATGGCAAAAATTTGGAAATGGAGAAACACCAACTAGTGCTAACCTAAAAGGGGATGCCCTTGTCGGAAAGTATTATGTCCTTTTTGACCAGCAGTACAAAAAAGAAATCGCTGATTTGGTTGCTTCGGGAGTTTCTGAAAAGCAAGCCAAAAACGATGCGCCTATACTTCAAGAGGCTAAAGAAATGTTGGTAAAATGGGAGCAAAACGACTCGGACGTACGGGCGCTTTGGAAACAAATGAACGCTTGGGTGTATGATGGTTTTGCCAAAACCTACACGCGTTTAGGAGTACATTTTGATTCCTATTACTATGAAAGTGACACCTATGTGTTGGGCAAAGAAACCGTTGATGAAGGGCTTTCCAAAGGGATTTTTTATAAAAAGGATGACGGTTCTGTTTGGGTAGATTTAACAGATGAAGGTTTAGATGAAAAATTACTGCTTCGTTCAGACGGTACTTCGGTGTATATGACACAAGACCTAGGCACTGCGCGTTTGCGCTACACCAACCATCCTGATATGAAGGGTATGGTGTATACGGTGGGTAACGAACAGGATTATCATTTTAAGGTATTGTTTTTAATCCTAAATAAACTAGGATATGATTGGGCATCACAACTACATCATCTGAGTTACGGCATGGTGGACTTACCCAGTGGAAAAATGAAAAGCAGAGAAGGTACGGTTGTAGATGCGGATGCCCTTATGGACGAAATGCATGCTACGGCAAAGCAAATTTCTCAAGAACTTGGTAAGCTAGATGGTATGAACGATGATGAGAAGGAGACCCTTTATCATACCATTGGCATGGGAGCATTAAAATATTATATCCTTAAAGTAGACCCCAAAAAGCGTATTTTATTTGACCCACAAGCCTCGGTGGATTTTACTGGAAACACAGGACCTTTTATTCAATATACACATGCCCGAATTCAATCTATTTTACGAAAAGCAGATGCAGATTTGATTGCTTTTGATGATACAGTTTCATTGCATGAAAAGGAAAAATCAGTATTGAAAACGTTAGGTCAGTTTCCTGCTACGGTAGCCGCTGCGGCAAAGCAATTCAGTCCTGCTCTGGTTGCCAACTATGTATATAATTTGGTTAAGCACTACAATTCGTATTACCAGGAGGTATCCATTTTAGTTGAAAATGCCCAAACAAAAGCATTCCGTGTTGCATTGTGTGCCGCGGTTGGGCAGGTAATTCAAAAGAGTTTAGGATTGTTGGGTATTGAAGCTCCAAATAGGATGTAAAAAAAAGCCCCGGTGAAACACCGAGACTTTTCTTTAATTAGAGGTGGTTTTGTTATTTCTGAGAAACGGCAGCAGCGTATACTACTAAACCAAAACCAATTTTATTGATAGCATCACCAATGTTGTACACAACGTCCATATCAACATTAATAAACGTAATGAACGAATACCATTGTCCATCGGCAGTTCCAAGCATATAACCAAGTGGGTAAATAGCCCAACCGATTAGAACAAACAACGTAAGTGTTTTATGAGCTTTTTCAACAGCACCTCCTGCAGATGCAGCTAATTTTGCTAATTCACCAAACTTAATCAAGTATACGATGTAGAAATAAGCAAGACCAGATGCTAGACCCCAAAGCCATGCATTACCATCAGAAACTTCACCGAAGTAACCAGTAACAAGCATAACTAAAGAAGCCCAAATTAAAGTACTTAGGTGTTTTGTTGTTGCACCAGCAACTTTAAGAATTAAGTAAAACTCAACACACATAAGTGGCACTGTTAAAATCCAATCGATGTAACGAATTTCTGTTGTTACACCGCCAGAAGTGGCAGCCTCTCTCATGTAGTAATAATGCACAGCAGCAATGAAGGTAATCAAACCTGATACTAAGATAGAGGTTCTCCATTTGCTGTCAAATTGGTTTAAAGACAAGAAAAAGAAAGCTGATGCAGCAGTCATGGCCATTGTCCCTAGAAAGAAAGTGAAATTTACCGGATCACTCAAATCCGCAATTGTAACTAAATTTGTAAGTGTCATAATTTTTTTAATTATAAAATTGTTGAGCGCAAGTTAAAAAAAATTAAACAAACAATATATATTTGAAATATTTTTTTACAAATATTTAAAATAATAGTGCTTAAATTTTCTAAATACGAATCACAAAAAATTGGTTTTACACTGATTTTTACTCTGTTTGGTCTAACGTTGCCTTCATCATTTTTATGGGTCATTGCTGTTATTAATGTATTAACAATAGGGGTTATTCATGGCGCAAATGATTTATATATTGTTTCGATAGTTAAAAAATATTCAATAAAAAGCCAATTTTACTACTTATTCTTTATTTACGTTTTTTTTGTTTTCATTATGGTTTTGGCACTTTTACATGTTCCTCAGCTTGCACTTTTGTTGTTTGTCTTGGTGAGTTCCTTTCATTTTGGAGAGCAGCAATGGCATAAAAATACATTTGTAAATGTTCCTAGGCTACATTTGTTTTATACCGCATACGGAATGTTTTTGTTTTCACTGCTTTTTTACACCCATGAAGAACAAACCCTGATTATTGTCAAAGAAATTTCTGGTCTTCAAATAAATCCCAACACAATTTTATATTTATCGGTTGCCTCTTTTCTTGCAACTATTTTTCTTACGCTTTTTAATTTGGGCCAACTTAAATCGCAATTGCTTTTTCAGTTTTTTGCACTAATCGCATTGATTTTGCTATTTACGCAAACTTCACTATTATGGTCATTTTCCGTTTATTTTGTGTTGTGGCATAGCATTCCGTCGTTAAAAGAACAAGCCAACGTACTTTATCCAAATGATTTAAAACCCGTTCGCAAATACATCAAATTAGCCTTACCATATTGGGTTTTGTCTTTGATTGGTTTCGCAATTTTACTATATTTTTTTAATGACAACACAGCATCATTGCTTGCTTTGTTTTTTGGGTTCTTAGCAGCTATCACTATCCCGCACGTAGGCATTATTTTTTGGATGCACCAGAAAAACTAATTCCGTAATTTTGAAGTTTATTCTATTTCATGTTCGAACAGTTTAGTCAACGCTTAGACAAAGCATTAAAAACGCTTAAAGGACACGGCCGCATTACCGAAATTAACGTTGCTGAAACAATGAAAGAAATCCGCCGTGCATTATTAGACGCCGACGTAAATTTCAAAATTGCCAAATCCTTTACTGAAGAAGTTAAAGAAAAAGCATTAGGGCAAAAAGTACTGACCAGTTTAAAACCTGGGCAGTTGCTGGTGAAAATTGTGCAAGACGAGCTTACTGCGCTACTTGGTGGGGAAAATAAAGCTCTTTCGGTCTCGGGGAAACCTGTTGTTGTTTTAATGAGTGGATTACAAGGCTCAGGTAAAACAACGTGTGCGGCTAAGCTTGCAAAACACCTTAAAACCAAACAGGCAAAGAAGGTTTTGCTTGTGGCGTGTGATGTTTATCGTCCGGCAGCAATTGACCAATTGCAAGTACTTGGCGAACAAATTGATGTAGCTGTTTTTGCGCAACCCGAAAACAACAACCCCGTTGACATAGCCAAGCAAGCCCTTCAACACGCCAAAACGCATCAATTTAACGTTGTAATTATAGACACCGCAGGTAGATTGGCTATTGATGAGGAGCTTATGCAAGAAATCGATAACATTCATAAGGCGGTACATCCCACCGAAACCTTATTTGTGGTAGATGCAATGATGGGGCAAGATGCGGTGAATATCGCTAAAGCATTTCACGATTTGTTGCAGTTTGATGGCGTTGTCCTTACCAAAATGGACGGCGATACTCGCGGTGGAGCTGCATTATCCATTAAGTCTGTGGTTGAAAAGCCTATCAAATTCATTGGTACAGGCGAAAAAGTGGATGCGTTAGATGTGTTCCACCCCAACCGTATGGCTGAACGCATATTGGGCATGGGAGATGTGGTTACGCTTGTAGAACGTGCCCAAGAGCAAGTGGACGAAGAGGAGGCTCAACGTGTCCAGAAAAAAATTGCCAAGAATCAGTTTGGATACGATGATTTTTTAAGCCAACTCAAACAAGTACAGCGTATGGGTTCTATGAAAGATTTGGTGGGAATGATTCCCGGCGCAAGCAAGGCATTAAACGGTGCTAAAATTGACGAAGATCCATTTAAGGGAGTAGAAGCATTGATTCAATCCATGACGCCTAAAGAACGCAAACAACCCAAACTGCTTGACTACAGTAGAAAAAAGCGTATCGCTAAAGGAGCTGGCATGCAGATGGACGATATCAACAAGCTGGTCAAGCAGTTTGAACAGATGAGTAAAATGATGAAAATGATGCAAGGAGGCAAAGCCTCTAAGCTGATGCAAATGTTTGGAAAATGAGTATAATTTTAGATGGAAAAGCCACTTCAAATCAAATTAAAGAGGAACTCACGCAAGAAGTTGCTACGCTCAAAGCTTCGGGCAAACGCCCACCGCATTTGGCGGCTGTTTTGGTAGGCAATGATGGTGCAAGTTTGACTTATGTGGGTAGCAAAGTGCGCTCTTGTGAAAAAATTGGATTTGACTCTACGTTGATTCGTTTAGAAGACACCATCACGCAAGATCAACTTTTGGAAACCATAGACAATCTTAACAATGACGCTACCCTCGATGGTTTTATTGTGCAATTGCCATTACCCAAACACATAGACGAGGAAGTTGTTTTGCACGCTATAAATCCAGCTAAAGACGTGGACGGATTTCACCCTAGCAATTTTGGTAAAATGGCTTTGGGCATGGAGACCTTTATTCCTGCCACGCCGTTTGGCATCATGGAATTGCTTCGCCGATATGATTTGGATATTAATGGAAAACACGCCGTTGTGATTGGTCGTAGTCATATTGTAGGACGTCCTATGAGTATTTTATTATCCAACAAGGGAAACCCTGGAAATGCTACGGTAACGCTTACGCATAGCCGTACACAAAACTTAGCCGAGATTACTAAAACAGCCGATATTGTAGTGTCTGCATTGGGAGTTCCTAATTTTGTTACCGCTGAAATGATTAAGCAAGGTGCTATTATCATTGATGTTGGGATTACTCGCGTTCCCGACGAAAATCACCCCAAAGGTTATGTGATTGTGGGCGATGTTGCTTTCGGTGAGGTTAAGGAAAAAGCAAGTTTTATTACGCCTGTTCCTGGAGGTGTTGGTCCCATGACAATTGCCATGTTGCTGCAAAATACGATGTTAGCATATCGACGTAACCAAGCGTAATGAACTCCGAACTCCAAAAAGCTGTCACTTCCGGTTATGCACTTCCTCTTATGGAAGCCTTTTATACCATTCAAGGTGAGGGATATCACAAAGGGAGTGCAGCATTTTTTATTCGTGTTGGCGGTTGTGATGTCGGGTGCCATTGGTGTGATGTGAAAGAAAGTTGGGATGCAAGTCTTCACCCACCCACCTATATTGATGACATAGTTGCACAAGCAAAACAATATTCCGATACGGTTGTGGTAACAGGTGGCGAGCCATTGATGTGGAACATGACACCACTAACAGAAGCTCTGCAAGCACAGGGCATAAAAACACACATAGAAACTTCGGGTGCTTATCCAATTTCGGGCAAATGGGATTGGATTTGCTTATCGCCAAAAAAGCGTATGCTACCAAAAGCTGAAATATACAAATTTGCAGATGAGTTAAAAGTTATTGTGTACAATAAAGACGATTTGCAATTTGCTGAAAAACAAGCTCTTAGTGTTACAAAAATTTGTAAAATGTATTTACAACCCGAATGGAGTAGGCGCGAGAGCGCAATTCCACTGATTGTAAATCACGTGTTGGAAAACCCCAAGTGGATGGCGTCATTGCAAACGCACAAATACCTTAAAATCCCTTAATGATTGATTCGCAAAAACTACCTGAAAAAGCAGCGAAAGTAGCGCAAGAAAACGCCAAATACCTAAAAAGACTTAAGTCGCGCAAACCCAAAAAGCTAGACGCGGTGATGACAAAATTGCACAACGAAACCTTTCAAAAAATAGATTGCCTAGACTGCGCCAATTGCTGCCAAACTACTGGACCACTTTTTTTGTCTTCGGATATTAAGCGCATCAGCAAACGTTTAAAAATGAAACCTGCCCAATTTGAGGCAACTTATCTTCAAATTGATGAAGATAATGACAAAGTTTTACAGCAATTACCATGTCCATTTTTAGGAGGAGATAATCATTGCAGCATATATGAAGATCGCCCTAAAGCCTGTCGTGAATTTCCCCATACTGACAGACCTAAATTTCATCAGATTACAGCCATTACCGCAAAAAATGTTGCGGTTTGCCCGGCCGTGTTTACCATGGTGGAGCGATTAAAATCCGAACTTCCGTTATAGCTACTAACTGAAAATATACCTTACATTTAGACTTTAAAAACCCTTTAGTGCGCTTTACTTGGTTTATAGCTCGTAGAATTATTGGTCAGCGTTCGCATCGCAGCAACGTTTCTGGACCCATCATAACTATTGGTATTATTGCTATTGCGTTGGGCGTTATTACCATGCTTATTGCACTTGGAACGGGTGTTGGATTGCAGCATAAAATCGGACAAAAAGCCGCAGCATTTAGCGGACATATTCGCGTAACAACACTTGAAAACAGCCAACGGCAAGAAACCCTAAGACCATTAGAAAACGCGACTGAAATTCGCGCAACATTGCATCAACAATCCAATATATCAGCGGTTCAGACGGTTGCGTATATTCAGGGTGTGATACTAAATCAAAACGCTTTTGACGGTATTGTTTTTAAGGGAATAGACGAATCTTTTAATGCTGAATTTTTTACTTTTTTTGGCAATACAGATTATGTTACTAGCCTTAGTAAACAAGATATTTGGATTTCATCCGAGTTGGCAAAAAAACTTGACTTACAGGTTGGTGATAGAGTATCGCTATATTTTGCATCAGAAGAAACGGCGTTGCCCAAGCGTAGAAGCTGTACTGTGGTTGGATTGTTTACCACTGGTTTTTCGGATTATGACAAAACCTATGTGCTTGGTCATTTGGACGTGGTGCGCTCGCTTTATGGCTGGGAAAAAAATCAAGTGGGTGCTTTTGAACTTTTTTTAGATGATTACTCAGATTTACCTGCCCAATCCGATATGCTTTATGATAGCATTGATGCGCTGGTAGATGTGCAGCATATTGAGGAGCGATTTCCCGAAATTTTTAATTGGATTCGCTTGTTTGATACAAATATCTCGCTGATTATCATCATCATGATTATTGTTGGTGGTGTAAATATGATTACCGCTTTATTAGTCCTTATTTTAGAGCAAACCCAACTCATTGGTATTACCCGCGTGTTGGGCGCACGAGTGCGTTCATTGCAACAACTCTTCCTTATTCAGGGTGCTTATTTGATTGGCGTAGGACTTTTTTGGGGCAATCTTATTGGTCTTGGATTGTTATTTATTCAAAAACAAACTGGCATCATTTCCTTAGATTCTGAAACGTACTATGTGAAGCAAGTACCTGTTTATATGGATATTACAACAGTATTATGGCTTAATGGACTTACACTTTTGATTTGCCTTGTCTTACTTGTTTTACCTTCCTTTATCATTTCTCGCATACCTCCCACGCAGGCACTTAAAATCAATCCCTAACATTGCTTAACGCCAAAGCATTACCTACTTTTGCAATATGCATTATGTGGACAATATTCTTGAAACGATAGGCAATACTCCACTAATCCGTCTTAACAAAATAACAGCCGAAATAGACGCTTTGGTTCTTGCTAAAGTAGAATATTTTAATCCTGGTAGCTCTGTAAAAGACCGCATGGCCTTAAAAATGGTGGAAGATGCCGAAGCTGATGGACGGCTAAAATCTGGCGGTACCATTGTGGAAGGCACTTCTGGCAATACTGGTATGGGGTTGGCGTTGGCAGCAATTGTAAAAGGGTATAAATTGATTTGCGTTTCTACCGATAAGCAATCCAAGGAAAAGTTTGATATTCTACGTGCTGTTGGGGCAGAGGTAATTGTTTGCCCTACTGATGTTGCACCAGACGATCCACGTTCGTATTATTCTACTTCCAAACGTATTGCCGAAGAAACGCCAAACGCATGGTACGTAAATCAATACGACAATCCGTCAAACGCTGTGGCGCATTATGAGCAAACAGGACCTGAAATTTGGAAACAAACCGATGGAAAAATCACCCATTTTGTAGTTGGTGTAGGTACAGGCGGCACCATTTCAGGTGTTGCCAAATACCTAAAAGAACAAAACCCAGATATTAAAATATGGGGGATTGACACCTATGGCTCTGTATTTAAAAAATACCACGAAACTGGCATTTTTGATGAAAAGGAAATATACCCATATATTACAGAAGGAATAGGTGAAGATATTCTGCCCGAAAATGTGGATTTTGAGATTATCGATGGCTTTGAAAAAGTTACAGATAAAGATGCTGCAATATATACACGGAAGCTAGCTCGTGAAGAAGGTATATTTGCTGGAAACTCCTGTGGTGCTGCCGTAAAGGGGGTGTTACAGCTTAAAGAACACTTTGGACCAGACGATGTAGTAGTGGTGCTTTTGCATGACTCTGGAAGTCGTTATATAGGTAAAATGTATAACGACGACTGGATGAAAGAAAAAGGTTTTTTTTAGGGTTAAAATAACGTTTTCGATAATCGTTATTTTTATACCAAACAACAAATCATTATTGCATTCACAAACTTTATAATGTGCTTTATATTTTTCGAGACTTTATTTTTAATTCAACTTCTTCTCCAAATGTAATTGACTTATCTTCTTTATTAGTAGAGGATATAAGTTTTTCATAATAACTAACTATCAATTTTCTAGCAAACTCGTGAGCTTGAATTGCCATAACATGAATCCTGTCAAAAGGCTTTGATTTGACATATCGGGTAATATTATCCCTTATTTCATTAATTAAATAGGCATAATAGTTAACGTATGATAATTCGGTGTCTAAGAAATTTTTATTTGGGTCTATATTAAAAAGTTTTACCCATCGTTCTACTATTTTTTCTTTGTTTTTACTGGGTTTATTTAGTAAGCCCTCAACGGCCTTTGTTGCTTGAATTATCGAAATTTCCAAACGTGGCAATGCAAATGCTTCATAAGATTTATCATAAACTTGATTATAGCGTTTTTTTAAACCTGTTGAAATTGAAAGATTTATACGGTAATTCCGAAGAATTGAAAAAGCGGAAACAAGATGCTGAACAGAGAAAAAGAATGTATCATTTACATATAGCTCTTTAAATAGTTTTTTATTATCGAAAAAATAAGATAGATCTAAAACCTCACCACGGTCGTATATGTTCGTTAAATGATAGTCAAAAATAAAATTATCATTCATGTATTTGGTGAGTTTAGGATAATGCAATTCCTCAATTTTCTTAAAGCGATCAAAATTTTTAATCCAGTTATAATCCAGTTCGATGAATGACTCAAAAGCAGAAGTAAATGCCTTAGCATATTTAAAAAGTATACCGAAGTTTTTCCAATAATAAAGTTGATTAACTTTAGGATTTATTTCTGATATTAATTTTGAATATGTACCTTTTTTATATGTCCAAACAGATACGTTTTCATAGGGTAAAGAGAGCACTTGTAAACATTCTTTTTCCAATGGGCCAAAGGTATTTTCGATGAGTAAACCACTGAGAACACCAGTATTTATATTTTTATTAGGGTATATCATTTTAAAAATAATTTTGCAAGCCTAGGCTTCATAATAACGTTAAGGTATTTTTGAGATTTCCAATCAATAAATTCACTAAAACTTAGTGTCTGCGCCTAATACTGGATAAACTTTGGCTGTAAAACGGAGGTTATTCATGTAAAAAGAAAACAGACTTGGGGTTTGCTCAAAGCAAATTTAATAAAAAAAGGGTGCCTTGGTTTATATTTTAAATGATTTTGGCACACTTTAAAGCTCTGTTTTTTTAATGAGTTTTGTATTTAACAAATCAAAAATAAAAGCCAAGCTAAATGCTTGGCTTTATATAACTAGAAAACAGTTTTAACTAAAAACAATAAGCATTTTCAGAAGCTAATTTCTCAGCTACTTTATTTCGCAAAGCAATCACATTAGGGTACTCATGGTATTTCGTAAATCTCTTAAGTCCCATAAGTAAGGCTTTTTGTTCATCTCCATTTGCAAAAGACAAAATGGCTTCACGACCTTTAGTTGTTATTTTATCAACCGCTTGAAATAGATACAATTCACTCATGGCTACTTGAAACTCATAAGCTTCTAA
>DLPY01000038.1:11475-17137 GCA_002478685.1 Flavobacteriaceae bacterium UBA7446 | reverse complement strand
AGACAATCTTAAATGGGCGAGTTCCAAGACTGTAATGGCACCCCGAGCACCTGTTGAGGTGCTTAATAAAAACATGGGTTTGCCACACCAAATGGGTTTTTCTAATCTTGAAATCCAATCAAAAATGTTTTTGAATGCGGTGGTGTAAGCCCCGTTATGCTCGGCAAATGAAATGATGATGCCATTGGCTCCCGTTAATATAGCTTTAAAATCAAATGCCAATTTTGGAATACCTTCTTTTTCGCGGTCTGTGCTGTACAAAGGCATCTCAAAAGCGTTTAAGTCTAACAAATTGATGCTAGCGTTGGGCACTTGCTTAGCAGCAAAATGAGCTAATTTTCGATTAATAGAATTTTGGCTCGAACTTGCGCCAAATGCAACAATGTCAGGCATAGCTTATTTTTTGCTAAGATAATAATCTTGAAATGAACAGGGTCTTGCTTAAGGTAGGGCAATTTTAGCTAAAAACACAGGGTGTTTTCCGTTTTTCTCGGAGGTTATCCAAACTGTTTTTTTATTGATAATAGAAACCGCTTCAATTTGTGCACCTCTAAAATCGAGTTCGTATTGGTTAATGCTGAGGTTTGGATTGGGGGAAAGGGTAAAGTCATTAATCACATACAAATACTGGTGTTTGTATTTATCATTTCCAGTAAGCACTAATAAGTTACTTTTTTGATGATAATCAGCCCCTGTAATTAACGAACCAACAGGAAGTGAACCAATCTTTTTTGCAGCTTCCCTTTGCTTGGAAACAATATAAAGCTCGGTTGTTTTTGTGCTTCGGTTTTTGGTAAAGACCAAAAGGTTGTTTTCAATAAAAATAAGCCCTTCAGCATCAAAAGGGGTGTTTTGCTGAAACCCAAAATATTTTTGCTCTGGATAGTAAAAAGGAATTGAGTCTAAAACTATTGCTTCGTCTGCTGAAACGGTTACCTCTAACAGATAGAGGTTTTTTCGCGTTCCAAAATTGTTTCCCATATCTGCCACAATAAGCTTTCCATTTGCTGTAGTAATATCTTCCCAGTCGATATTCTTGTGGTTTCGCAACTTCTTTTTGGCGATTATCTCCCCCCTAGGACTAATGGCATATAGTGCAGCCTCATTTCCCGAATCATTGTGTGTCCATAAAGTATCGTTAAGCATTGTTAGCCCCGAAGTTTCTTCTAGCACACGTGGCAATTCATATTTTTCTACCACTTTTTGGGCGTTTGCACTAATACCAAAAGCACAAATTAGGGCGGTAATTAGGGTAATAGTAAGGTTTCGATGTTGTTCCAATTGATAAATTTAAAGTTTTGTGGTTCATTTCCGTTTTCACCGTCTTGCACAATAAGTATGCCGTTAGGAAACGTGGGTGTTTCTAGACTGGTTACGTCAAGACCGTCTGTTTCTTGTACGCCATCAACAACACCATTTTTTATTTGTATAACATTTTTTAATTGCAAACTTTTACGGTCAATAAACGCATAAGCATTTGATCCTTGTACAGAAAGTACAATCCACCCACTACCATCTTTATTTTCACGAAGGGCAAGTCCTTCAAAATCTGGTTTTAGCTTGTCTTTATCCACTTCTAAAATCATGGTTTTTTCTTCTGCTTGCCACGGCAAAGCATTCAACTGCCACAGCCCGCGTTCTTCCTCAGCAACATATAATTTTTTAGTATTTGGATCAACAACAAGCCCTTCTACTGTTTTTCCAAATTTTAGTTTGCGCACCAACGCCATGCGTACTTTTTTGTCTTGTAATCCAATTTGATATTGCCATACCTTTCCTTTTTTGGTACTTACAATGACATAAGGCTGCTCAGCTAGATAGGTGGTAATGCCATATACTTCTTTTAAGGGCACTTTGATGTCTTGAATTTCGGTAAGTGAACCGTCAGGTTTAAGAAACGCAAAGGTTATGGTTTCTGCAGTTCTGTTGGAAGCGCAAATCAGTGGCAAATCGTTATTGAGGATGTTATTTGGCGTAAACAATGCCACATTGTTGGGTCTGCCAACAGGGTATTGATGTAGTTTTTTGCCTTGTAAATCATAGGTGATAAGGCCATATTTTTTGTCTGTTGCAACAACTATGGATTTTGTTGCATCATTGGGATTTTCCCAAATACAGATGTCGTCAGCGGCATCGTCAACAGACACAACAGGTTCTGTTTCGAGCGTGGCCTCAACTTGGGGAAAAGCAAAAGAGCGAACCGAAGTCCGCTCTTGTGCTGTTATCGTGAAACCAAAAACTAATGTTAAGATTCCAGCGATGTAATTCATTATAAATCTATTTTAAGACCTAAGTTCCAACTCATTTGGTAGTACTCAAGCTGCATGGTTTTTGCCTTTTCACCTTGGTAGTAACGCAACGGTTGATTGGTCAAGTTTTTAGCTTCAGCAAATAAACGAATTTTATCTGTTAGATTGTATGTTGCGTTAAGATCTAAGAACTTTTGCTCGTCATAGTAACGATCTTCCCATGCTGCTCCGCCTAACTCGTCAAGTTGCTCACCAGCGTAGTTATACGATGCTCTAACGAATAGTTTACCAGCTTCGTATGCCAACGAAACATTGTACATGTTTTCTACAGCACCCACAAGTGGCACATCGTTTCTTCCTTCTACGCTGTCTGTATCAGAATCTGTAAAGGTATAGTTTGCTGCCAAGTTAAGATTGTCTGTAAGTTGCTTTTGTACAGCAACTTCAAATCCAAATACGCTAGCGTTTTTACCGTTTCTTTTCTGAGTAAACTCATAGTCGTCATTACCATTGTAGGTGTATCCGTCACTAGAGTATGTGTAAATCCAGTTATCGATTGATTTGTAGAATAATCCACCTGACAAAATACCTGTATTTCCTACATACTTTTCTGCCATAATATCAAAGTTGTTTGAAACAGTAGCTTCTAATTCAGAGTTTCCAAACTCTACTTCATTGTCGTCTGAGTTTGAGTACTGATAAGGCACTAAGTCGTAGTAGTCAGGTCGTGCCAAAGACATAGAGTAAGCAGCAGTTACATTAAAACTATCAGAGAAGTTGTGTCTGATATTGATACTTGGCAAAAAGTTTGTATAGTCTTTGGAACCTGTAGTTTCTGTAATATCAGCAGGAGTTTCACCCGTTTCTTCGTCAAAAATTTGACCTACATAGCTAAGGTCTGTTTTTTCGATACGGAAACCAGCAACTACTACCGTGTTTGCACCAAGATTATTGGTTGTCATGATATATCCAGCAGAAATAGTTTCATCCGCAGTATAGTTTGCACCTGCAAACTCATCCATGACATACTCTTCAAAATCGACACCGTTAGCACCTCCTAATTCAAGACGTCCTAAATAACGTGCGTCCATGAAATTTCCAAGCACATATTTGTTCCCTGGCTCATAACTATCAATATTGGCATTATATGTAGGAACAGTGTTTAGACGCCCTAGGTTGTTATCATATTCAAACCAAACGTCATCACGCATTTTAGATTGGTCTTTGTATGCAGCACCAAACTTAAGTGCAGCAGACTCGCCATATGGTAATTCAAAATTGATTTTAAACTGATTGTTTTTTTCTTCCGTATATTTCTGTGCATCTTGTGTCCAGCGATATCTATAGTTTTCATCATTATTCCACTCATTGTTGATGAAGTTAGGATAAGGACGCTCCATATCATTAATGTTCCATGGAGAACTACCAGGTGCTACAGGAGATGTAGTGTCGTTAACATTAGATTCAAACTGATAGCGTGTGTATCTTTCGTCAGGGCGGTGCTCACTTGCCTTAGCCGTAGAAGCCTTCCAATCAATGGCTAAGTTTCCCGCTTGGTGCTCACCACCTAAGCTATATTTTTCAAGACGTTGATCTTCTAAACGACGTGCATCGTTTTCTTCGTTATCAATACCACCTTTGGTTTGCTTTCTAATAGTAAATAAAAGATCTCCGTCATCTTCCTCATAAAAAGCTCTCCAGCGGTAACGATTTTCCCAGTCATCACGATGGTTATAAATGGATTTAAAATAAAGTGAGTTGCTTTCATTGATGTTATAATCTAAGTTCAACGAAACTGATCGGCGTGTACGCTTTACATCGTAACGACGAATATCCATTTCCTCAATTTCATACGATTCATTGTCAGTCCAGTCAGCTGGGTCGTTCCAAGCAAATTCAACGTTGTCAGAGCCGTAATCACGTGTTTGAATGGTTGAACTAAGGGTATAGCTAAATTTGTCAGAGAGTTTGTCTGCAACTACCAAAGCGTAGTTTGCATTGTAGCCACCACTACGGATTGGGTTACCTCCACCCGAAAGGGTTACAGAAGCACGGAAATCACTTGGGTTAGAACGTGTAATTAAGTTTACAGAGCCACCGATTGCATCTCCTTCCATATCTGGAGTTAACGATTTTTTCACAACAATTGCCTCAATCATATTTGTTGGGATAAGGTCAAGCTGGATGTTACGGTTATCTCCCTCAGCAGAAGGCAAACGATCGCCGTTCAAAGTAACAGAGTTCAACTGCGTACCAAAACCACGCATTACGATGTTACGTGCTTCCCCTTGGTCGTTTTGAACACTAATACCTGAAATTCGGCGTAGTGCTTCACCTACGTTATCATCAGGATATTTACCTGCTTGGTCAGCCGTCACAACATTGGTAATGTTAAGGTTATTCTTTTGTTGTTTTAACGCTTTAGAAAGACCGCCGAAGTATCCGTCTACTACAACTTCCTCAAGTTGCGTAACAACTAAAGAATCTTTTTTTTCTTCTTGTGCTTGTAGCACCACTACACTAAATAGTATTGTAAAAAGTAATGTTATATTTTTCATGTTTAATAAAAGTTTAAACAAATTTCTTAAAACCATTTAATGTTAAGCATAATAAAATAATAAGCGTAGGTTAAAAATACATTAAGTAAATGTTACTATCAGATATTACAGAAGCCCTATCTTTAGCACATGGCACAAGAGGTTGTTTTAAGTTTCTTTTCCTACACTAAAAATAAATTCTGGGCATTTACACAAATGCAACGCGCCTTGCCAAAAGTACAGCAGCAGAAAGGGATTCGTTTTTTCAAAACCTTGGGTACAGGCGCTGGTCAGGGGTTTAGTTTATGGCCTGACTTTTCCACATACGCTTTGCTTACCGCTTGGAACTCAAAACAAGATGCAATGGAGTTTTTGAATCACAGCGGAGTCATACAAGCATTCCAGCAGCGTTCTTCATCCCAACAACATTTTTCATTACAAACCTTACAAAGCCATGGACTTTGGGGAAAAACAAATCCGTTTGAAGCCACCCAACGACCATTGGAAAAAGACGAGCAAATAGGGATTATTACAAGAGCTACACTTCGCCCCAGCCGACTTATTGAATTTTGGCGTGCTGTACCAGCAGCGTCCAAGGCCATTACACAAGCTAAAGGTGTATTGTGGTATAAAGGTATTGGCGAGTGGCCCCTAGTGCAACAGGCTACTTTTAGCATTTGGAATTCTTTGGAAGATGTAAAAGCATTTGCCTACAAGAGCTCGCATCATGCAGCTATTGTAAAAAAAACTCGTAAACGGAATTGGTACAAAGAAGATTTGTTTGCTCGGTTTGCCGTGCGTACCCTAAATTTAGACACAAATGACTAAGGCAATTGTTATTGGAGCGGGAATAGGCGGCATTGCTACTGCCATTCG
>DLPY01000038.1:9059-11115 GCA_002478685.1 Flavobacteriaceae bacterium UBA7446 | reverse complement strand
TCTTGGGGATTATCGCTTTGATGCGGGTCCTTCATTATTCACGATGCCCCAATTTGTAGATGAATTGTTTAGGCTTTGTGGTGAAAATCCCGTTGACTTTTTTCAGTATAAACGCAAAGAGATTGCGTGCACCTATTTTTGGGAAGATGACACCAGGCTTACAGCCTACGGGGATACCGAACGCTTTACGCAAGAGGTTGAAGAAAAACTTCACGTTCCAAAAGCCACGCTAAAGCGCTATCTGGCAAAGGCAAAAAAGAAATTTGATCGTACACGCACGTTATTTTTAGAAAGCTCATTACACAAATGGCGCACCTATCTAAGAAAAGAAACTCTGGTGGGGATTGTCAAGTATTTTTCTTTTGAAATAAACACGTCGTTAAATAGCGTTAATCAAGCCCAATTGCAAGAGCCTCACTTGGTGCAATTCTATAACCGATTTGCCACATACAATGGCTCAAACCCATACCAAACGCCTGGAATGATGACGCTGGTGCAACATTTAGAGCAACACTATGGCACGTATATTCCCAAAAAAGGAATGGGAGATATAGGTCAGTCTTTATATGAGCTCGCCAAACGTCAGGGGGTTACATTTCATCTAAACACTAGTGTTGATAAAATCATTGTTGAAAACAAAAAGGCGGTAGGGATTATGGTCAACGAAGTAGAATATGCTGCTGATATAGTGGTATCTAACATTGATGTAGTGCCCACCTATCGCAAACTATTAACCAATCAAAAACAGCCCGAAAAAGTTTTGGGACAAGAACGTTCAAGTTCTGCAGTGATTTTTTATTGGGGGATGGGTACATCATTTCAACAACTGGACTTGCACAATATCTTTTTCACAGACGATTATGAAGCAGAGTTTGATGCTATTTTTAAACAAAAAAGCCTCCATAATGACCCAACAATTTATGTAAACATCTCTTCTAAAGACGTGCCTGCCGATGCGCCAAAAGGAAAAGAGAATTGGTTTGTGATGATTAATGCGCCGCACGATACTGGTCAAGATTGGAACGCTTTGGCGCAGCAACTCCGTTTGTGGGTAATTGACAAACTCAATCGTTTATTAGATACTGAAATTGCTTCTTTAATTGAGGAGGAATGGGTCATGACGCCTGATGTTATTCAATCCAGAACGCAATCCCATTTAGGGGCGTTGTACGGCGCCTCTTCCAACAATAAAATGGCTGCTTTTTTACGGCACCCTAATTTTTCAAGCACTATTTCAAACCTGTATTTTTGTGGCGGTAGTGTGCACCCAGGAGGAGGAATTCCATTATGTTTGTTGTCGGCAAAAATTGTTGCTGACTTAACGCCAACGCCATGAAAAACGTTTTCATTCCTAAAACAGCTACCGCCAAAATTTCTGTTGGATTGATTTGGCTGTTTCATTTCTCGGGCTTATTGGGCATTCTATTTATTGATCGTGAGTTGTTTTTAGAAACTACCCCAGTAAATTTGTTTATAACTATTGTCTTGTTGTTTGTTAACCTTCCAGATGTAAACAAAAATGTGCTTATGGCTGCTGTGGTAGCTTTTGTAGTGGGGATGGTTGTGGAGCTCTTGGGCGTGAATTATGGATTGATTTTTGGGCAGTATGTGTATGGCAATAATTTGGGTGTTAAAGTTGGTGGTGTGCCATTACTTATTGGCGCCAATTGGGTAATGCTTACATTTATCACAGGTGCAGTTGGTGCCGTATTTTTTAAACACGCCCTATATGCAGCTGCTTTTGGGGCATTGCTTATGGTACTTTTAGATTTGGTTATTGAGCCCGTAGCACCAAAGTTTGACTACTGGGAATTTGCTAATGAAACGGCACCATTGTCCAACTATATAGGTTGGTTTTTGGTGGCATTCCCCATACAATGGGTATACCAAACACAAGTGAAACGAAAAGACCAAGCCTTTTCGTTTCATTTGGTATTGATTCAGTTTTTGTTTTTCGGCATCTTTAGCCTCGTACAATGGGCCTCGTAGTTCAACGGATAGAATAGGAGTTTCCTAAACTTTAGATCCAGGTTCGATTCCTGGCGAGGCTACTTGT
>DLPY01000038.1:0-8717 GCA_002478685.1 Flavobacteriaceae bacterium UBA7446 | reverse complement strand
CTTGGGGTAATTCCTGGCGAGAGTACTAACTGGTTGTAACTGTTAACGTGTCTCCACTTATGGAAGTATTAAAACAAGTCAAAGCGGAATTACAATCAGCGCTGTAGCTATTGCCATGCTGATTACATTTAAATGCTGAATTATTAATGAGCTCCCATCTGTTATCAGCATTTTGATGCGGACATATGTTGGTAAAAGCCTTAATTTCAGTAGATGAAATACGCAAAAATAACGCGGCAATACCTAAACTTTTTCCATTCATCCAACCCCCTACACTTTCTATTGCGCTAAAATTACTGTGCGTTAAATCAATAGTGTAGGTGTTACCATTTACAGTAAATCCTGAAGAGGCATCATTTCCACCTCCAGCGTTACTTCCATTGCCATTTCCAGGATTTGTTGTTTCAACATCATCATCCCCGCTACTACATGCCTCTAAAAAACTTACCCCAAAAAAAGCAAACGCTACAGTAGGGCAAACTTCTTTTAAAAAACTTCTTCTATTTTTCATTTTTTGTTTTAAATATAGTAATTAAATCTATTTTGTGATGTATAGAAATCTTATTTTCTTATCAGCTTTGAAGTAGAGAGGATTCGCTTAAAAATAAAACAACCTAACTAATCGTCACTGTAATATCTACACTATATTTAAGTTTGTTTAGGTCGATAATTCACAGTGTTTATCATCATTCGTGGTCAAAAACAAATAACTTGAAGTTTTTTCCCAAACTTAAAACATGTATGTTTGTATCTACATGAACCTAAACATTTTCCAGTCAAAATATTATAAAACACTGTTTTTGTGCATTTTAGGGACATGCATTGGATTTTCACAATATCATCCTCCTATACAGAATTTCCCTTCTGAAATTTATAAAGCAGGGAATCAGAATTGGAAAATCTCGCAAGATGCACTCAACAGAACTTATGTTGCAAACAATTTTGGATTATTAGAGTTTAATGGCTCAGAGTGGAATTTATATGCTACACCCAACAACACCATCATGCGCTCAGTGTATGTGAACTCAACCGCTGTGTATACAGGGGCGTATATGGACTTTGGGTATTGGTTACGTAAAAAAAATGGCAAATTGAGTTATACATCTTTAGTCAAAAGCCTTGACTTTAATATGATTGAAGACGAACAAATATGGAACGTAGTCCCTCATAAACAGTATATTATATTTCAGTCACTAAACCGATTGATTATATACGACCAAACTTCACGAAAATTATCCACGTTTAACCCTATTTCAGGAGTTTTAAAAATATTTATTGAGAATGATAATATTTATTACCAAGATAATAATCTATCCATATATCACATTGTAAACGAAAAGGGGAATCTTTTTTTATCAGCAGATCAACTTAACAATAATCATGTTATTGGGATAAGTAGTTTTGTAAACGGAACATTAATAGTTACTCGAGAAAATGGGTTGTTGCTCAAACAAAATTCAGTAACTCCGTATAATGCTTCTCTAAGTAAAAAACTTGCTAATGACGTGGTATTTAGCTTTGATAAAACTCATAATGAGCAACTGATCCTTGGCACAATTAGTAATGGCGTTTATATTTTATCCCCAGAGGGAAAACTGATTCAACAAATTGGAACAGCCCAAGGCTTATCCAACAGCACGGTGCTTTCAGTTTCATTTGATAATCAAAACGGTTTATGGGTCGGACTTGATAATGGTCTTTCCTATATACCTTTATCTTCATCAAAAAAGTTTTATAGCTTTAATAAACCTCCAATCGGTACTGTTTATACCACACATACATATAACAATATGCTTTACGTGGGAACCAATCAAGGGCTATATTATAAGCCAAAAAATTCGAACGATCCACTAAAACTTGTTGCGGGGTTAGACGGTCAGGTTTGGTCTTTACAGATTTTAAACAATAGTTTGCTTTGTGGTCATGATAAAGGCGCATTTCAAATCATTGGTTCAAAAGCAAAACCATTGTATAGGGGTGCGGGCGTTTGGCTTTTTCGGGAACTGAATGACAACCAACTTTTAGCAGGAACTTACAATGGTTTACACCTTTTTGAAAAGACCTCTGATGACTTGCGTTATTCGCATCATATTCAAGACTTTTCCATGTCTTCACGTTATTTTGAACTGATAAACACCCATGAACTTTTGGTTAGCCATGAATACAAAGGAGTCTTTAAATTGTTACTAGACGATAAAAACAATGCTGCCCTAACCGTTTCCAGTATTCCAGATGTACCAACCAGCCTATATAGTAGCATGATTTCGTTTCAAGGTGATATTTGTTATTTTTCCAAAGACGGATTTTTTGAGTATGAACCCGAAACAAATCAATTTGTTAAAAACGAGCTTATTTCATCGCTTTTTCAAGAAAACAACTTTACTTCTGCCAAAATGGTGGTTGATAGAGAAAAATACCTTTGGCTTTTCGAGCGTAATAACTTAATACGTGCAGAAAAAGGTGCGTTGTCTAGTGAGTTCAACATCAACAAGTATCCACTCTCTTACGATATGCGAAAAACCAACACGGGGTTTGAAAATATCAGTCACTTATCTGAAGATGAATATCTCATTGGAACGTCAAATGGATTTTTTGTTTTTGACATATCAAAAGTCCAATCCTATGCACCCAATATCATGCTGAATAAACTTGAGGCATCTGATAAATCTAATCAAAAACAACAACTTCAATTAAATGATAAGCTGGAATTAAAAGCAAATTTTAATTCTATTTCAGCGCGCTATTTTGTCGCAAATAACAATATTGTTGATAAAGCACTTTTTCAGTACAGGCTTGATGGTTATTCTGATAGATGGTCGGAGTGGACAACTGACGCTACAGTTAACTTTAGCAATCTAAGGTTTGGAACTTACACCTTAAATGCTCGCGCCATGGTTGGAGATGTGATGAGTAATGATTATCATAAAACAATATTTAAAATTCGCCGCCCATGGTATTTTTCTACTGTTGCACTGCTTGGTTATGCCTTATTGATGTTAGGTATGCTTATCTTAATTAACAAAAGATATACCAAGTATTATCGCCGTGAGCAAGAAAAACTTGTTAAAGAAAACCAGCGCAAACTCGACTTGATGGCACTAAAACAAAATGAGGAAATCATGCGCATCAAAAACGAACAGTTAGAGGACAATATTGAACAAAAAAACAAAGAGCTTGCGATTTCTACCATGGCAATGATTAAGAAAAATCAATTTATGAATGCGTTGCTTAACGATTTACAACCAGCAGCTGCAAACCCATCTGTATCAAGAGTTTTACGTACCATTCAACGCTCACTAAAAAGTGATGATGATTGGGAGTTTTTTCAGCAAGCGTTTGACAATGCGGACAAAGATTTTTTAAAGCGATTAAAAGATATGTACCCTTCACTTACCAATCACGACTTAAAGCTTTGTGCGTACCTAAGATTGAATTTATCCTCTAAAGAAATTGCGCCACTTCTTAACATTTCGGTAAAAAGTGTTGATATAAAGCGGTATAGATTGCGTAAAAAAATGGCACTCCAACATGACCAAAATCTTACGGAGTACATTTTATCATTGTAGAATTGATAATTTATGACCTTTTTTTGCGATATATATATATTATATACACGAATTTTTGCAATGTAATAATTTTTTCTTCCTACATTTGAGGAAAATCAATTTAACAATGAATAAACTAATAATTAACATATTGGTAGTCTTTCTGGCTTCTACCATTTCGTTTGCTCAACAAGTAAGCGGAATAGTTACCGAAGCCGACAGCGGCGCTCCACTACCGGGGGCTACTGTTTTGGTTAAAGGAACTAATATTGGAACTACTACCGACTTCGACGGTGTTTTTCAACTATCAGGAGTTTCAGGTGATGTCACACTTGTAATTTCTTACATTGGATTTGACACCCAAGAAGTAGCGGTCAATAACGCCACTAATTTAACTATAGTATTGACCTCAGCATCTAATTCGTTAGATGAAATGGTTGTTATCGGATATGGCTCTCAACGCAAAAAGGAAGTGACAGGAGCGGTAAGTGTAATTAACTCAAAAACTATTGAGAAGCTTAATCCAATTCGTGCAGAACAGGCCCTTCAAGGTCAAGTGCCAGGTGTAAATATCACCTCGCAATCAGGTTCTCCCGGAAGCGGATTTAATATTAGGATTCGTGGAATTACTACCAATGGTGATAACTCACCTCTTATTTTAGTTGACGGTAACCGTATTGTAGATTTAAACGCTATAAATCCTAACGATATCGCTAGCATTAATATCATTAAAGATGCAACCGCAGGTATTTATGGAGTTCAAGCGGCAAATGGAGTAATACTAATCAATTCTAAATCTGGAGGTAAAAACACGGATCTTACTTTTCAGTTAAGCAGCTATACTGCATTGCAGCAAACAAGTAAAAAGTTAGAGTTGATGAAAACAATCGACTTTGCCCAATATATAAATGATGCTGCAGATCGAACTGAGTTTTTTGTATATCCTCAACAAGGTACCGATTGGCAAGACGAGGTTTTTGAAGTTGCCCCTATGTCAGAAATAAACTTATCTGGCTATGGAGGGGGTGAGAAATCATCTTATTCATTTGGAGTTTCTTACTTAAATCAAGATGGTATTGTGGGTGGAAGTAGTAACAACTATGAACGCATTACCGCTAGAATGAACTACAAATACGATGTTTTAGACAACCTTGAATTAAGCGCTAATGTCTTTTATTTTGAAGGTAGTAAACAAAACTTGCCAGAAGGTGGCATCGGATCAGTACTTTATAATGCGGTTAACCTCAATCCCACTATGCCCGTATATGCTGAAGATGGGACCTTTGCATTGGCAAACGACGTGTCACAAATTGAATTAATTAATCCTGTTGCTCAGATTGCAAACACATACAACACTTCGAGAGCCTCTCGATTGTCAGGAATTCTAGGATTAGAATATACGTTGTTGGACAACATTATTGTAACCTCTAAGATCAATTACAACCATGCCACTGTTCTAGATGATGCATTTAGGCCTGAACAAAACTATGGAAACGGTAAAGGTGCCAATGTTGTAGGTATTAATGAAGTGATTGACAATGGAGCAAATTATTCCGATTGGATGTGGGATAATTTCATTACTTATGAAAACACCTTCAACGATATTCACAATTTAAAAGTTCTTTTGGGAACATCATTGTACCAAACAGAGGGATTATTTTATGGAAATACTGGTAGGACTTCAACTGGAACTAACCAATTAGGCCAAACCGTTTGGGACGAGGGTATGATTGTTACTCCACGATTCAACGAAGCTGCCCTAGCTGTTGGAGCAGATTGGTTTGATAGTCGCTTGTCATCAGCATTTGCTCGTGTGCAATATAATTATGATGAGAAATACTTGTTATCTGCTGCTGTTAGACGAGACGTTTCTTCCCAATTTTCTGCAGTAAACGGGAATAATGTTGGCTTCTTCCCCTCGGCTTCTATTGGTTGGAATGTGTCAGAAGAGAATTTTATGCAAAATGTAGATTGGATTAACCAGTTTAAAATCCGAGGAAGCTATGGAATTATAGGAAACGATAGAATTCCTCCATTCGGATTTGTAACAAGACTTAATGGAGAGGCTATTGTAGATCCTGGTAATAATGCGGAAACCATTGATGACCTTTTATATGGCGCTGCCGCAGGTACACTAGGAAACGAAATTTTGAAATGGGAAGAGCAAGAAACTGCAAATATTGGGATAGACTTACGCTTTTTTAGTGAAAAGCTAATCTTTTCTGCAGATGCCTTCCGCAAGAAAACAAAAGATTTGTTGCTTAGCCCACAGGCATCAGCACTTACAGGGGTTCGGGCCCCTGGATCAGGCGTACCTTTTGTTAACGCAGGTACTGTACAAAATCAAGGTATTGAAGTTGCTGTCGGATATTATGGTACTTCGGGTGATGATTTTAATTATAATTTCAACTTTAACTTTACCACCATTGACAATGAAGTACTTTCTCTAAATGGAAGAACTACACCTGTTGGTGGTGAATATGGAGTTGGTCTTGGAATTACAGACATTACCCGAATGGCGCCTGGCTTTGCGCTTGGGCATTACTTCGGTTACAAAACCAATGGGATTTACCAAACACAATCGGAAATTGATGAATTAGACGCAGCTGCTATCGCCTTACACGGGGAAGATGAGTCTTATAGCACTATTGGTGACATAGCACCAGGAGATTTACGTTTTGTAGATATTGATGGAGATGGTCAAATAACGGCTGCAGATCGCACCAATATTGGAGATCCAATTCCAGACATAGAAATGGGGCTTAATATTGGGTTTACTTACAAAAATTTTGACTTTAACGCATATGCCTTTGCCTCCTTAGGGCACGAGTTAGTGCGTGACTACGAGCGTAAGGATTTGTACGCTAATCGCGGAACCTATATGCTTCACAGATGGCAAGGATCCGGGACAAGTAATTCAATCCCAAGGGCTGTTTCTGGAGCAAATATCAATACTGATCAATTTTCAGACTTTCATATAGAAGACGCGTCTTTTTTACGATTACAAAACGTTCAGTTTGGATATGACTTTGCAAGCAAGTTAAATGAAAATTTAGGTATTAAAAAACTGCGATTATATATATCCGGTAATAACCTTTTTACCCTTACAGACTATAAAGGATATGATCCTTCGGCAAATACCGGTGCTGCTCTTGGTGGAGGTATTGACAAGGGCTTCTATCCTGTTGCAACCACCTATTTATTAGGAATTAATTTAGATTTTTAACCACTATGAAAAAAATAACATATTTATTTGTTACAGTTACACTGTTTAGTTCTTTAAGCTGTAGCGACACATTTACAGAGGTTGAGCCTGATGGTTCTAACTCAAATAATTATTTTAACACGGAAGAAGAATATCAAAATGCACTCATTGCTGCCTATGACCTACTTCAAGCAACCTTCTGGAATACACTTACCAGTGTGGTAGCCTCAGACGACTATGCCGCTGGTGGTGACTCGTTTAACTTCGACCAGCCAACACTGCAAAACATCGATCAAATGATTCAAACTCCGGATGATGAAAATCAGTTGCGTGACATTTGGGGATTGATGTATGCGGGTCTAAACCGCACAAATTATATATTGGAAAACAAAGACAAAACCGACTTTTCAGGCAAAGAGGAAATTATTGCCGAAGCATATTTTTTACGTGCCTATTATACGTTTGAGTTGGTTAAGTTTTTTGGGAATATCCCCTTAAAAACGGAAGAGCGTGATGGTGTATTGCGTATATCAAATGAGCGTATTCTGACTGAGGATGAGTTTGTTATGGAACGTATAAAAGATATTCCAACGGCTTATGCAGCCATTGCCGCAGACCTGTTGGAAGCCATTCCAAACCTTCCTGCAACACAAGACAGACCTTATGAGGCAACAAAAGGGGCTGCTCAAGCACTGCTGGGTAAGGTATATCTGTATCACGGTACGTACGATTCGACTAAGCTTGGTGATGCCGCTACAACACTTAAGCAAGTCATTTCAAGTGGAAATTATGCGCTAACTACGGGTACGGACTATACTAATTTGTTTGAGATTGAAGGCGAAAATGGCTCAGAAGCAGTTTTCGAAATTCAATATTCTAGCGTGATGGCAGCAAGCTGGTCTAACATTAACGGTAGTAATGGAACCTATTTTGTAAAGTTCTGTGGACCACGTTCTCCATACGATGACCCAGTTTTCGATGCTGGATGGGGATTTTGTTTGCCTTCTGTTGAACTTTATGATTTGTTTGACGCCACTGATGCACGTCGTGATGTAACGTTCTATGACCTTAGAAACGATCAAGATAGATATTCTCAAGGTAGAGACGACACAGGGTTATTTAACCGCAAATATATGCCGCGCAAAGAACCCTCACGCGCAGGGTCAGACCCATTAAACTACGATAACAATTACCGTGCTATTCGCTATGCAGATGTACTGCTTATGGCAGCTGAAGCTGAAGCGCAAAGTGGTGGGGCTAATGCCGAGGATTACTTAAACCAAGTGCGCGCTAGAGCCTATGGCGATAATAGCCAAGATTACACGGCTTCTGAAGGATCATTATTAGAGGCAATCTATACGGAAAGACGCAAAGAATTAGCTGGTGAAGGGCACCGATTCTTTGACTTGGTGCGAACCGATAAAGCAGCCATAGCTATAGATGGCTTTACTAAAGACAAAAATGAGGTATTCCCAATTCCACTCATTGAATTACAATTGGCACTTGCCGAAGAGCGTTGGGGACAAAATCCAGGATATTAAAAAATTAATCAAAAACAGAGAATAAAATGAAACTATTAAATAAAGGGATTTACATCCTATCATTTCTACTATTAAGCATTCCTTTTGCTTGTACCGAAGAAGAAGATTTTAGCATCATCGCAGGCTTAGATTTTACTGTAGCTACACTTAATGCCGAGGGCACCGAAACGGGTGTACTGCCAACTACTGTACCTGGCGATGGTCGTATCGTATACACAGTTGACTTTGGAGATCCTGAGACGGAAGAGGATATCTTTCAAACAAGCGGCCCTATGGTCACCTATACTTATCCTGAGGAATCAAAAACATATACGATAACAGTAACTGCCGCACTTGATGGCAAAGAAGATGTGTCTATAACAAAAGAGCACTCAGTAGTGTTTAAAGTTGATAACCCTGCCACTCCCACATCACAACTTGAGGGCA
>DLPY01000028.1:4977-5688 GCA_002478685.1 Flavobacteriaceae bacterium UBA7446 | reverse complement strand
TTTTTCAGCAGCTTCTTTTAAGCGTTGAAGTGCCATTGGGTCTTTACGTAGGTCAATGTCTTCATTTTCTTGAAATTCATACGCCAGCCAGTGAATAATGACATCGTCAAAATCATCTCCACCTAAATGCGTATCTCCGTTTGTAGCAAGAACTTCAAAAACGCCATCACCAAGTTCAAGAACGGAAATATCAAATGTGCCTCCACCAAGATCATATACGGCAATTTTCTTGTCTGAACCGCCTTTATCTAAACCATAAGCCAAGGCAGCAGCCGTTGGCTCGTTAATAATACGCTGTACTTTAAGTCCAGAGATTTCTCCTGCTTCTTTAGTTGCTTGACGCTGTGCATCGTTAAAATAAGCAGGTACAGTAATAACCGCTTCAGAAACAGAATGCCCTAAGTAGTCTTCGGCAGTTTTCTTCATTTTTTGTAATACCATAGCAGAGAGTTCCTGCGCTGTATATAAACGACCATCGATATCTACGCGAGGTGTATTGTTATCGCCCTTTACAACTTTATAAGGCACACGCTCCACATCGTTTTTAGATTCTGAAAACTTGTTCCCCATAAATCGCTTGATGGAAGAAATGGTTTTGGTGGGGTTGGTAACCGCTTGACGCTTTGCAGGGTCGCCAACTTTTATTTCGCCGTCTTCTACAAACGCAATAACTGAAGGAGTGGTACGCTTTCCTTCTGCATTTGGAATTAC
>DLPY01000028.1:491-4611 GCA_002478685.1 Flavobacteriaceae bacterium UBA7446 | reverse complement strand
TTGTCAATCATTATGCCAATTGAATTTACTGACAGGATGTCATATTGTATGCATATCCACTCAATAGTGTATTTTTGAAAAAAAATTATATGTCTGCCTCTAAAAAAATATACAAACGCATAACAACAAACTCATTGATTGAGATGAAAGCATCGGGTACAAAGATATCCATGCTAACTGCATATGACTACTCTATGGCAAAAGCGGTTGATGCGGCGCACATAGACGTTATTTTGGTGGGAGACTCTGCCTCTAACGTCATGTCAGGGCATGAAACCACACTGCCTATTACTGTAGATCAGATGATTTATCACGCCAGTGCCGTTGTCAATGCCGTAAAACGTGCCTTGGTGGTGGTTGATTTGCCTTTCGGAAGCTACCAGTCAGACCCTAAAGAGGCCTTGCGTTCTTCCATCCGCATAATGAAAGAGGCCGGTGCACACGCTGTTAAAATTGAAGGAGGCGCCGAAATTAAAGATTCCATGACCCGAATTTTAAATGCAGGAATTCCAGTTATGGGACACTTGGGGCTTACACCGCAATCCATATATAAATTTGGAACCTACACGGTTAGGGCAAGAGAAGAAGCCGAAGCCAAAAAACTATTGGAAGACGCAAAGTTGCTAGAGAAGTTAGGCTGTTTTGCCATGGTACTTGAAAAAATACCTGCAACGCTTGCCAAAAAAGTAGCAGAATCGATAAAAATACCTGTTATAGGTATTGGTGCAGGTGGCGGTGTTGATGGTCAAGTATTGGTCTTACACGACATGCTGGGGCTAACTACCGAATTCAGCCCACGTTTTTTACGCCGCTACATGGATTTATATGACCAAATGACAACTGCCATAAAGCAGTATGTCAAAGACGTCAAATCAAATGATTTCCCAAACAAAGACGAACAATACTAGTTGCAGTTGCAAATACTTTTTGAGGACAACCACTTACTGGTCGTAAACAAACCAGCGGGCATGTTGGCACAAGGAGATAATACGAAAGACCCTTCTGTACTGGATGTATTGAAAAACACCATCAAGGTCAGGGATAAGAAACCGGGAAATGTTTATTTGGGGTTGGTGCACAGACTAGACCGACCCACCAGTGGGGTTATGGTTTTGGCCAAAACCTCTAAAGCCTTAACAAGGCTAAACAAGCAATTTGTCGAAAAAACAACCTCAAAAACATATTGGGCAGTTGTAAGTGGAGAAGCTGCTGACACTCCAACGAGGTTGTCGCACTACCTTATTAGAAAGCAGTCACAAAACAAATCCTACGCACACAAAAAAGAAGTGCCCAATAGCAAGTTTAGTGAATTGATTTACACCAAAAAACAGACCTTAGACCGTTACACGATTTTAGAAATTGAGCTGCTCACGGGCAGGCACCACCAGATTAGGGCACAACTAAGCGCGGAAGGACTTACCATAAAAGGCGATCTGAAATACGGCGCTAAACGCCCCAACAAAGATGGTGGCATACATTTGCATGCTCGGGAACTTAGAATAATACACCCCACATTAAAAGAACCCATAAGCTTTACAGCACCCTCACCAAAAGACCCTATATGGGATACCGTAGCCCCTTAAGGCAATATTAAAGCCTCATGGCACGTATTTAATTTTTTACTAAATTGCAGTTGAAAATAGACCCCAAATCTGTTCTTCCGCCTACAGCTGTTTTATTAACAAGCAGCTAAATCATACACCTTAGAGCAAATTTATTGGGATAGTTTGATGGATATACGCGGTGCGTATATGAAATAGTTGGTAGCCATTTGAGCAACGAACAGAGCAATTTAAAGACCATCCGACTTACGGAAAGTTGAAAGAAAAATATGAATTGACTTTCTGATGTGAAGAATGAAAACTAACAGGTCTAAAGTGGATAGTCCACAACCTAAACTATAATGACCATAAACTTATAGAGTTTAGATTTTTAACCATCAAATACTTTAAAAATGAAAAATGTATTTTTTGCAATGGCTTTAATGCTAATTGGAACGTTTGCTTTTGCAAACAACTCAAAAACGAAAAATGAAGTCCAAAATTCATCAATCATCAATATTAATGGAATTAGATTTTCTAAATCATTTAATAAACATAATGCAGAATTGTTAGCCAATGATAATACAAAATCACCATTATGTAGTGTTTCATGTTCTGTAAATGTAGGAGGTGTTGTATTTAGTGCTAGTGCGGGGAACTTTCTAAGCTCATGTGAAAGAGCAGGTAGAAGATGTGCCGAAAAACTTGCGGGAGCAGTAAACCAATTTTTGCAATCAGCACCCTCTGAAAAAGATAATATTACGCCACAGCATAGCTAATAATTTTGATTTTTATAACAGTGCAAATTGGTTAAGAAATTTCTAAACTATTTGCGCTGTTTTTTAACTTAACATAAACTTTATATCACATGAAAATATATATATCCTTAATTCTTCTATTTACAAACTTTTTTTGTTACGCTCAAACATTAACAGTTGAATATGAAAAGAAAATTAAAACTAAAGAAACATTATTGTCAAAAACAGAGATTTTTAGAATGATTTACAGTAAAAATAAATCTATTTTTTATGGAATTTCAAATGATTCTACCAAATACGAATACAAAGAATTCATCGAAAATGTAAAAAAAATAGGAGCTGTTAGACTTGTTAAGATGGATGATAACACTTATGATTATTCATATAACGAAATGTTATACAAGGATTATTCTAGAGATACACTTTTTCTTAATGATTTGATTATGAACAAAATGATATGTATGGGTGAGAAAATAAATAAAATAGATTGGACAATAGATAGTGATATAAAAAAAGTGATTTTTGGAAAAAATTGTATTTCTGCTAAAACTAACTTTCGTGGTAGAATATATACTGCATTTTTTACAACAGAGATCGAAGGCATTAATGCTGGTCCATGGAAATTTGATGGTTTACCCGGTGTTATATTATCAGTTAAAAGCGATGACGGATATGTATCATTTGAAGCACTAAAATTATCTATACAAAATAGGGACACTAAAATTAGTAACCCTTTTAAAAAAACAAAAAATATAAGTTGGGAAGAATATAAAAAACGATTCAAAACCACAATGTTAAATGCTTTAAAACGAATGAAGGATTTTTCAGATGAAGGTGAGACAGGCAGTATAGATGTTTCTGGCAGAATAGAAGATTTAGGATTTAAAGAACTAAAGTTTTAAAATGAGAAAAATCTTATTTTATCTTTTTATCTTTTTAACAACAATAGTTAAAAGTCAAGTAATTAAGGGCACAGTACTAGATAATTCTGGGAATAAAATATCTCAAGCTAATGTGTTTTTTAAAAAAGAAAAGTATTCAAAAACTTTTGAAGAATTTACCATTGCTAAAAATGGGCACTTTGAACACCTTTTAAAAAGAAAATATGATAGTCTTTATATCACGATTCAAGCTTTAAGCTATAAGGAAGAAATTCTTTTATTAAAAAAATTAAATGTGAAAACCATCAATTTAAAATTTGAATTAATAAAAAGAACGACCCTTTTAGACGAAGTTGTTATTACATCTAAAAAAAGACCTTTTACAATAAAAAAGGACACTGTAAGATATAGTGTAAAAGAGTATAGAGATGGTAGTGAACGTAAAATAGAAGAGGTCATTAAAAAATTACCAGGTATTCAAGTTAACGAACAAACAGGTGAGATAAAATATAAAGGAAGATCTATTGAAACAGTCACTTTAGATGGTGATAATCTTTTTGGTTTTAATTATTCACTAGGCACAAAAAATATCAATGTAGACATGGTCGAACAAATTGAGGCTATAGACAATTATTCAGAAAATCATCTTTTAAAAGGTATAGAACAAGGTGGTAAGGTTTCTTTAAATCTAAAATTGAAAAAAGGAAAAACTGATTTATCAGGTAATTTTGACGTTGGTTTAGGTATGCAAAATGAAAATAAAGGCGCACTCAATATAAATTCTAATATTTTGTTAATTAATACAATAGTGAAATCATTTTCAACTATATCAAGAAATAATATTGGGATTAATCATTCACCATTTGATTACTTCAATTTTAACCTAAATACTGAACAATTTTTGGAATCAAATTATACTGCAAAAAAAATAATTCCTGAA
>DLPY01000028.1:0-220 GCA_002478685.1 Flavobacteriaceae bacterium UBA7446 | reverse complement strand
CAAAAAAAATAATTCCTGAAACACAATTCTCTAATTTGTTAGATGATAAAAGAGTAAATATTAACAATCAGTTCTTTGGAAACTACAATGCTATTTTTAAACTTAAATCAAAATTGAGTATCAAAACTAATCTTTACTATTTAAAAGATAGAATCAGCACTAATCAATTGTTTGAAAATCAATTTGAGATAAATAATCAAAATTTTATAACATCAGACAA
>DLPY01000065.1 GCA_002478685.1 Flavobacteriaceae bacterium UBA7446 | reverse complement strand
TTTAGTCCATGCTGGCGTTGGGTTGTTGATGATGTTATCCACCGTTTCCTTAACCTCTTTTTTGTCGTCCCCTTCACCTTCTTCATGGGTTTCTTCACGTGTGCCAAACTTGATGGGAATGGGCATAAACTTGTTGTATTTGGTAAGGAGTTCACGAATACGAGCTTCTTCCAAAAATTCGTCCGACTCACTGTCTATATGCAAAATGATTTCTGTGCCACGCGCTGCTTTGTCGTGTTCCACAAGGGTGTATTCAGGTGAGCCGTCGCACGCCCAGTGCGCAGCAGGTTCATCTTTGTACGATTTGGTTATGATTTCAACTTTTTCCGATACCATAAACGCAGAGTAAAACCCAAGACCAAAGTGCCCAATAATGCCACTGTCTTTTGCGCTGTCTTTGTATTGATTTATAAATTCCTCAGCTCCTGAGAAAGCCACCTCATTGATGTATTTATTCACCTCTTCGGCTGTCATTCCTAAACCTTGATCAATAATGTGGAGCTTGCCTTTGTCTTTGTCAATCTTGATTTCTATTTGTGGATTGTCGTACTCCACGCTTGCCTCACCAATATTGGTAAGGTGTTTAAGTTTAAGTGTAGCGTCCGTGGCATTTGAAACCAATTCGCGTAAGAAAATTTCATGATCGCTATAAAGAAACTTTTTAATTAGTGGAAAAATATTTTCAACTGCAACATTAATTTTACCTGAAGCCATAAATTGTTATTTTTTTTACTCAATCCAAAAAAAGTACCAAAATCAGCCAGCTGACATGATGGCGCAATTATTTTGTTTAAATGTTTTGTTTGTTTATTAAACATTTTTATATTTGTGGAGTAATCAATCAACAGAATTGTTGTGGAGAAAATTGCTATGAAGCTCTAGTGATTACAACACTCCTTTTATTGGTTTGTTTAATTTTGGTTAAGTTGTTTGAAGGTGCATCGTGGTTGTTGCACCTTCTTTTTTTACTACCAAATATATTTCGTTTATTGTGCTTCTAATTTTATTATAAATATGTACAGTTCTCGAATTGCAGGTCTTGGACATTATGTTCCAGAAAATATTGTCACAAATGACGATTTGTCTAAACTTATGGATACGAGTGACGAATGGATTACAGAACGTACCGGCATCAAAGAACGTCGGTTGATACAAAAAGATTCAGGCGAGGGCACAGCAACTATGGGTGTCAAAGCTGCCGAAATGGCGCTAAAACGCGCAGAGATTAGTAAAAATGATATTGATCTTGTCGTCTTCGCAACACTTAGCCCCGATTTGTACTTTCCGGGTTCTGGCGTACTATTGCAAGACATAATGAGTATGGGAACTTGTCCCGCATTAGATATTCGAAATCAGTGTTCGGGTTTTATTTACGGACTTTCAGTTGCTGACCAGTTTATTAAAACAGGGATGTACAAAAACGTGCTCTTGGTAGGTTCAGAGTACCATTCTGGCGGTATGGATTTCACCACACGCGGACGTACAGTTTCGGTTATTTTTGGCGATGGTGCTGGCGCTGCTGTACTTACCCGTGAAGCAGATGTCACTAAGGGTATTCAGTCCACTCACTTGTATTCGGAAGGGAAGTATGCGGAGGAACTCGCCATTATTGGACCTAGTACCAAACGCTGGATTTCTGAAATCGCCTCTGATTATGACGAAGACGATATGCGTTATCACCCTTATATGAATGGACAAGTGGTATTTAAAAATGCCGTGGTGCGCTTTAGTGAAGTTATACAGGAAGCCTTACAGAAAAATGGAAAAACCACTTCTGATATTGATTTGTTTATACCACACCAAGCTAATTTACGCATTTCACAATTAGTGCAAAAAAAGTTTCGCCTTAACGATGAACAGATATATAACAACATCATGCGATACGGAAACACGACAGCCGCATCTATTCCTATTGCGCTATCTGAGGCGTGGGGAGAGGGTAAAATCAAGCAAGACGATACTGTTTTATTAGCTACCTTTGGAAGTGGATTCACTTGGGGAAGTGCCTTGATACATTGGTAATCCAACTCCTGAAAACCAAAGAAATAGTGCTGAAAGCGCACCATTGAGTGCTAATACAAAAAAGCCAAAATCAAATCCAAAATGTGTTTTACAAAGCGTTGCTATGCCATAGGTAAGTATTGGTGTGGCAACACAAATCAAAGGTGCATGGCTATCGCGGATTGCATATTTTGAAAAAATACCCAGAAGATAAAGCCCCAATAAGGGTCCGTACGTGTAGCCCGCAAAAAGCAGCAATTGCGCAATTACACTTTCGTTCTTTACCAAATAGTAAAAAACCACTATAAAGCACCAAAGAGTAGCCGCCACTAATCGATGCATAATCTTACGCTGCCGAACACCTTTCTTACCTTTTTGAATGCCCCACAGGTCAATACTGGCACTTGTAGCTAGTGACGTCATAGAACCATCTGCGCTACTAAATGCTGCTGCCGTAAGCCCAAACACAAAAGTGTAAGCAAACAGTTTTCCTAAACTTGATTGCGTGGCAATTACAGGAAATAGACTGTCACCAGATGCTGGGATTCCGTTGGCTTGTGCATAGGCAGTAAGCAATACCCCTAATACCAAAAAAAATATTGTGATTAAGCACATAGTAATAGTAAACCAAAACATGTTTTTTTGCGAATCACGCAGTGAACGACAACTCAAGTTTTTTTGCATCATTTCCTGGTCTAGCCCGGTCATGGTAAACGAGATGAGCGCTCCTGCCAAAAATTGTTTTATAAAGTGTTGTCCGCTATTCCAGTCGTTCCAAAAAAACACCTGAGTGGTAGGCTGTTCTTGCCACCACGTCCACCACAACACTGAATCCAATTGCAATGCCTCAACCAGTACATAAATGCCAACACATAATGCGATTAGCATAAAAATAGTCTGTGCTATGTCAGTATAAATAATGGTTTTGATTCCGGTTTTTTGTGTGTAAAGCCAAATACCAAAAATGGCTACAGCAGCACTTGTCCAAAATGGAATGTGAAGCGCATCTAGAGCTATCCAATGTAGTACTTTTAGCACGAGAAACAATCGAAAACTTGTTCCCGTGAGCCTCGACAAAATAAAAAAAGAAGCTCCTGTTTTATGAGTCTTTGCCCCAAATCGATGCCCTAAATAACTGTAAATACTAACCACATTCCATTTGTAGTATAGTGGTAATAAAATCGTTCCAATAAACAAATATCCAAGCGCGTAGCCCAATACCATCTGTACATATCCAAGTTGGGTGCTTGCCACCCACCCAGGAACCGACACAAACGTCAGCCCAGAAAGTGAGGCTCCAATCATACCAAAGGCAACCAAATACCAAGGGGCATTTTTGTTAGCTGAAAAAAAAGTGGAATTACTATTGTTTTTACCCACCAAATTTGAAATGCTATACAGCACACCAAAATATACTAACAAGCAAATTCCTAGCATTTGAACCGACATTTATTTTTTTGGTAAATATAGCGTTGGTGTGGCTTTTAGTGAAATAGTGTATTTTTGAGTATGGATTTTCCCTCGTCTTTAGTACAAAAAGCGGTAGATGAAATTGCGCAACTTCCAGGGATTGGTCGGCGATCCGCTCTTCGATTGGTGCTGCACCTGTTGCGCCAACCCAAAGACTTTAGCGAAAGACTTTCAGCAGCTATTGCAACATTACGCCAAGAAGTACGTTATTGTACTATATGCCACAATATTTCAGATGCTGAAATATGCAGTATTTGCGTCAATCCGTATCGAGACGAAAGTATCATTTGTGTGGTGGAAGATGTACGAGACGTGATGGCTATAGAGGTAACAGGGCAATTTAAAGGACGCTTTCATGTGTTGGGGGGTAAGATTTCTCCTGTCGAAGGAATTGGACCAGACCAGCTTACCATTGATGCGTTAGTCAATCGTGTAAAAGAGGGCTGCGTAAAAGAAATCATCTTTGCCCTAGGGAGCACCATGGAAGGTGATACTACAAACTACTACATCTTCAAAAAATTAAGTGCTTTTCCGTTGACGTTTTCTGCTATTTCACGAGGCATCGGCGTAGGAGATGAATTGGAATATGCCGATGAACTTACACTGGGACGCAGCATCAGCCAACGCATTCCCTTTGAAATATCTATGAAGAATTAGCATATGAAGTTATCTGTAGTTATCCTCAACTATAATGTAAAGTATTTCATTGATTTATGCCTACAAAGTGTTTTGGCTGCAACCAAAAATATTGATACAGAAATAATTGTAGTTGATAACGCTTCAGTTGACGGTAGTGTGCCTTGGATTAAGGCTCAATTTCCACAAGTAAAACTTGTTGTGAACAATGAGAATTTAGGATTTCCAAAAGGAAACAACATGGGTGTTTCTCAGGCAAAAGGAGAGTATGTATGTATTCTGAATCCAGATACGGTTGTTGCGGAAGATACGTTTAGTAAAGCGTTGGATTTTATGGATAAAAACCAACAATTTGCCATCATGGGTCCCAAACTCATCGATGGCTCTGGTACTTTTTTAAAGGAATCAAAGCGAGGTATTCCAACTCCGGCTGTGGCTTTTTCTAAAGTTTCAGGCCTCTATAAAATAGCTCCCAAATTATTTGGTAAATATTATAATATGCGTCTTCCAAAAGATAAATCTGGACCAACAGAAATATTGGTAGGTGCTTTTATGTTTATGCGTACAGAACATTATCGTGAACTGAAAGGGTTTGACGAAGCTTGTTTTATGTATTCTGACGATATTGACTTGAGTTACAGATCCTTACAATTGGGAAAACAAAATTATTACAATCCTGACATTACGGTTATTCACTTTAAGGGTGAAAGTACACCAAAAGATTTTGCCTACCAACTTATGTTTCGTGAGGCTATGAACTATTTTTACAAAAAGCATTTTCATGTCTCAAGACTTGTAAAGGTTTGGATTAAATTGGCAACTAATATTTTTAGCTATTTAAAACGAATGCGTGGGACAAATTCAATAATTAAAAAAAAACAGCCTTACTGTTATTGGCTTGTTTCAGATGAATTAGATTTAAAAATTGAGGTTAACAAAAACGCTTTATTTTTGCATACTTCTGGAATAAAAGGGGTTTTAGAACACATTAACAGGCAAACGGAAATTATTTTTGATCCTGATACCATTTCATTTGCCGAAATGATTGCTTTTATGAATGAACACAAGGGTGGCTTTTCGTATAAATTTTTAAGTTCAGACAAAAGTCACGCTGTCGGAAGTATTTCAAGTAATGCAAAGGGCGAAGTGCTCGTAATGTCGTAGTGCAAGCCGTGATTTATTCGTACTTTTGAAAAAAAATTGGAATGCCCATTTATCAGCTTGTATTACCCGCCATGGGTGAGAGTGTTTCTGAAGCTACCATAACGCAATGGTTAAAAAAAGAAGGCGATACTGTCGCTGCTGACGAAGCCGTTGTTGAAGTTGCTACAGATAAGGTAGATTCTGAGGTAGCAAGTGAACATAACGGCGTAATCAAAGAAATTTTACACCCTGTAAATGCTGTTGTTGCCGTTGATGCGCCCCTGGCACTTATCGAAACAGATGAAGTCATTTCAAAAGAAACCGTTAACGAAACAACGGCTCCCGTAGAAACTCCAGCTCCCGAAGTTGCGACCCAATCCGCAGAAAGCTATATGCAGCAAGCGCAAGAATTGGTAACTCCTGTGCCGCAATCCACAACGGATGATGCTCGTTTTTACTCGCCACTTGTAAAAAACATCGCCAAGGAAGAAAATATCTCAGAAACTGAATTGTCAACTGTTAACGGTACAGGAAAAGACGGAAGGGTTACCAAAAGTGATATTTTGGCATATGTACAAAACAGAAAAGCACCCCAAGTACAAACGCCAACTGTGGCTAAAACTCCAACTGCTATACCGCAAATTTCTAAAGGCATAGAGGATGCCATAATTCCCATGACACGGATGGAGCAGATGATTTCGGAGCATATGACCCGAAGCCTGCAAACATCGGCTCATGTACAGTCTTTTATAGAAATTGATGTGACCAAACTGTGGAAATGGCGTGAAAAAGTAAAGCAAGATTTTGTGCAGCATCACGGAGTGAAACTCACCTTTACTCCCATATTTTTTCAGCTTGTAGCACAAATTTTACCCGAATTCCCACTACTAAATAGCTCCTTAGAAGGCACGAATATCATCAAGAAAAAAGATATCAATTTGGGAATGGCTACGGCACTACCAGATGGAAATCTAATCGTTCCCGTAATAAAACAAGCTAATTCGCTCAATCTTGTTGGTCTTGCAAAAAAAGTGCATGAATTGGCTTCGAATGCTAGAAACAATGCACTAAATCCCGACGATGTGCATGGAGGGACATATACCATAACCAACGTTGGAATGTTTGGTAGTTTGACGGGGATACCCATTATCAATCAACCACAAGTGGCAATTCTTGCCCTTGGTGCCATTCGAAAAGTGCCAGCTGTTTTGGAAACCGAACATGGCGATGTGATTGCCGTGCGCCATCAAATGGTGGTATCACATAGCTACGACCACCGCATTATAAATGGTGCTATGGGTGGTATGTTTTTGCTCCGCCTCAAAGAGCGCATCGAAAATTGGGACGACACACAAACGTTATAACTATGGAACTATCGTTAACTCGCCCGATTTGTTTTTTCGATTTAGAGACCACAGGAGTGAATGTGGCAAAAGACCGCATTGTAGAAATATCTATTCTAAAGGTTTTTCCAAACGGAAATAAAGAAGGAAAAACATGGTTGGTAAACCCCGAAATGCCCATTCCACCACAAACCACAGCCGTACACGGCATTACTGACGAAAAAGTTGCTAATGAACCTACGTTTAAGCAATTGAGCAAGCAGGTGTATGACGTGATTAAAGGCTCCGATTTGGCAGGATTTAATTCTGACCGATTTGATATCCCACTATTGGCGGAGGAAATGCTCCGTGCAGGAATTGATGTGGATTTTAAAAAACATTTGACTGTTGATGTACAAACTATTTTTCACAAAATGGAAAAGCGAAATTTAAGCGCAGCCTATGCATTTTATTGTGGTAAAAACCTTGAAAATGCGCACAGCGCAGAGGCCGATACCACGGCAACATACGAGGTGTTGAAAGCACAAATTGAAAAATATGACATGCTTGATAACGATATTGCTAAGCTAAGTGCTTTCTCAACAAGGCGTAAAAGTCTTGATTTTGCAGGATTTATTCTTGTTGATGATGACGGCGACCCATCGTTTGGTTTTGGAAAGCATAAAGGCAAAAAAGTAGTGGATGTATTACAGCGTGAAACAGGGTATTTTAGTTGGTTGTTAGATGCAGATTTCCCATTGTATACCAAAAAAGTACTGACTAACATCCGATTGGAAACTTTGAACACCAATTCATGAAAATTATTTGCATTGGGAGAAATTATGCAGCACATATAGATGAGCTGGATAACGCCCGCCCTGATGAGCCTCTGATTTTTATAAAGCCCGATACCTCCATTGCGCAATCTAACCTTCCGTTTTTTATTCCAGAATTTTCCAATGAAGTACATTACGAAGTTGAGGTTTTGGTTAAAATTAACCGCATTGGGAAGCATATCCAATCGAAATTTGCACATAAGTATTACAGCGAGATTGGTTTAGGTATTGATTTTACCGCTCGTGACTTGCAACAGAAACTTAAGGTTAACGGACTGCCTTGGGAAAAAGCAAAGGCATTTGACGGATCTGCTATTGTAGGGAAGTGGTTTGATAAATCCGTCTTCGGCGACTTGACAAGCATTTCTTTTTCACTTCACAAAAACGGCTTCGCTATGCAAGAATCCAACACGCGTTTAATGCTTTGGAGTATAGACGAAATCATTGCGCATGTGTCCCAATACTTTACTTTAAAAATTGGCGATATTTTGTTTACAGGAACACCTGCTGGTGTAGGTCCTGTATCAAAAAATGATTCTTTGGAAGGTTTTTTAGATGGTCACAAAGCCTTTTCAGTAACTGTGAAATAGATGCAAGCAGATATCATAACCATTGGCGATGAGATACTTATTGGGCAAATTGTGGACACTAATGCTGCCTTTCTTGGCAAAACGCTTAACAAAATTGGCGTTGAAGTACGCCAAATTCGCTCTATATCGGATAATAAAACGGCTATAGTTGAGGCGTTTACTGAAGCGCAAAACAATGTGGACCTGGTGGTTATGACAGGTGGTTTAGGTCCCACCAAAGATGATATCACTAAACACACTCTATGTGAGTACTTTGATGACACTTTGATGTTTTATCCCGAGGTGATGGTGCATATTGAGGAATTGTTTAAAAAGTATGTAAAAGCACCCGTAAATGCACTAAACCGTTCGCAAGCCATGTTGCCTTCAACGTGCGAACAGCTTTTCAATCATCACGGAACTGCTATGGGCATGTGGATGCAAAAGGAAAACACCGTTTTTGTGTCGCTTCCAGGCGTGCCGTTTGAAATGAAATACTTGGTGCGTGAACAGCTTATTCCACGCATAAAAGAAACCTTTTCGCTTTCTGCATTGGTGCATAAAACAATGATGACTTACGGATTGGGAGAAAGTATTATTGCTGAAAAAATTAGCGATTGGGAGCAGGCACTCCCACCGCATATCAAATTGGCGTATTTACCCAATTTAGGGCGTGTTCGCTTACGTTTGTCCGCTAAAGGAACTAATGAAACCAAATTGCTCAACGAAATAGATGCTTTTTTTGATGCGCTTTACCCACTTATCGGTAATCATATTACGGGATTTGAATCTCAAGAGCCTATAGAAATGCAAATTGGAGATGCATTAAAAGCAAAAAATTGGTCGCTTGCTACCGCTGAAAGCTGTACAGGTGGCGCTTTGGCAGCTTTGTTTACCAAAAACGCAGGTGCTTCCGCTTATTTTAAAGGCGCTGTAGTAAGTTATGCTACGGATTTAAAACAGTCCATTTTGGGTGTTTCAGCAGAAACTATTGCGCAGTTCTCTTTAGTAAGCGAGCCTGTTGCGTTAGCAATGGCAAAAGGAGCTTTACAACAAACAGGGGCAGATGTAGCCGTAGCCACTACAGGAAATTTTGGACCAACTAAAGGGGATACCGATGCCGAAATTGGTACCGTTTGTATAGCGATAATTACCCCAGAGCAAGAGCTTTTAAATACCTTTTGCTTTGGCAAAAACCGCGAGCGAAATCTTCAAAAAACATTGAATAAAGCATTGGAGTTGTTGCGTCAGAAAATAACAGCGTGAGTTTAACTGTATTTTTTTTAGATGGCATAAGATTTTTTTCTAAATTTGCATCCTGTTAAAAAAGAAGCCATGTCGAAAGTATGCGAATTAACGGGCAAAAAAGCGATGGTTGGGAACAACGTATCGCATGCCATGAATAAAACAAAGCGTAAGTTTGGCGCAAACCTTATCAAGAAGCGTTTCTATCTTGTAGAGGAAGACAAATGGATTACCCTAAAACTATCGACTTCTGCGCTAAAAACGATTAACAAAAAAGGGCTTTCAGCGGTGATTAAAGAAGCACGCGCTCAAGGTTTAATTAAATAAAGCACGTCATGGCTAAAAAAGGAAATCGCGTTCAGGTAATTTTGGAATGCACCGAGCATAAAGACTCGGGTCTTGCAGGAACCTCGCGTTATATTACGACGAAAAACAAAAAGAATACGCCAGATCGTATTGAAATCAAAAAATTCAACCCGATTCTTAAGCGAATGACGGTTCACAAAGAAATTAAGTAATTATGGCAAAGAAAACCGTAGCAACCTTACAAACGAAATCAAAGCGTCTTACAAAAGCCATCAAGATGGTGCGTAGTGATAAATCAGGCGCATATACTTTTGTGGAAACCATTTTAGCACCAGAATTGGTGAATGATTGGTTAGCGAAAAAGTAACTCAATCCATATTAAGCGACATAAAAGCCACTTTTTGTGGCTTTTTTTATATCCAAAACGTACCTTTAACAAATGGGATTCTTTAGTAAATCTTCGGACCAACTACAGACAGGGTTAGCTGCCACGAAGCGCGCTTGGACGCAACGCTTAAAAAAGGCGGTGCTTGGACGCAGTAGCGTTGATGCAGACCTGTTGGAGGAATTAGAAGAGGTTTTATTGATGTCAGACGTTGGTGTATCTACCACCCAAAAAATCATGGTTCAACTTGAGAAACGTGTTCCTAAAGAAAAATACCTCAATGTATCCGAATTAGATAAACTCCTATACGATGAGATGATATCGCTATTA
>DLPY01000026.1 GCA_002478685.1 Flavobacteriaceae bacterium UBA7446 | reverse complement strand
CGATAGACTGCTTGCTATAGCCGTATTTGTCAGCAAAAAACATTTTCAATTCCAAGAAATCATGGAAGTTAGCAGAATACGATTTCTTGTGTACTCTGTAGGTTACAAAAGATTCACGGATAAAATCGAACATACAATTTTCAGTCAAGTCAGCTAGTATGGGGTAATCTTCGATTTTAAAACCCAAATCGATATAATAATCAAAATCTACGAACTTATACAATGCATTTTTTCTAAAACAACATCCAAGTGTAGGAGAACCAATTGTTTGAACATATTCTTTGTAAATAGTTGTATTTAATATTTTTTTGTTGTGAAATGTTCTTGTTTTGTTTCTGTATTCAAAAAAAACATCATAACCAGAGTCAATAAAAGCCAACGCCTTGTTTTTATCCAAAACATCAACCATTTTTTGCAATGCTGAGGTGTCATGAATCCAATCATCACCTGCCAAATCAAACACATATTCTCCGGAACATCTGTCTAAGGTTGCTTTAAAGTTTTTTAAAATGCCAAGATTTTGTTTGTTTTGGAATGGTTTAACAATAGAATTGCTATGTGTGTATGTTTTCAAAATATCTAGTGTATTGTCTGTAGAAGCATCATCACCGATGATAATTTCAAAAGGAAAGTTCGTTTTTTGCTTTAAAACTGAATCTAACGCATCTTTGATGTATCTTTCACTATTGTATGTAAGTATGTGTACAGATAATTTCATAGAAAACCAGCATTTGTAAATTGATGTCAAAAGTAAGCATTGCAATCATAACACCCTCTTTAGGCAATGGTGGAGCAGAGCGTGTGTCCTCACTAATTTCCATTTTTATGTCCGATTTAGGCTATGCGGTTACTATTTTTGCTGCATACCCTAATCGTGATTATCCATACAAAGGAAATTATGTCTACTTAGGGCATAGCAAAAACAAAATGGTAGCTTATTCTTCACTAGCAACTTCATTTTTCAAGCTTTATAAATCCATAAAAAAAGGAAACTTTGACTTTGTTATTGACTTTAGATCTAGACGTATTTTTTGGATTGAATGTATTTTTCATTTATTTATTTTCAGGCAGGTAAAACACACGATCCTTACAGTTCACTTGCCACTACTAAATAAATATATTCCAAAACCTTGGTTTATTTTTGGCACAATTTATAGACAAGTTTTTGCATTAATATCGGTTTCAAACGTGATCTCAGAAAAATTAAAAGCACTAGGCTATTACAATGAAAGAGTCATTAATAATGCAATTGACTTTAACCACATTGATAGACGAAAGGAAGAAGCCATCACAATGGATAAACCATTTGTATTGACAGCTGGTAGAATGGATGATAAGATCAAGCGCTTTAATCATGTAATTGAAGCCTATGCAAAATCGGGGTTGTCCGAGTCAGGTGTACACCTTATAATTTTAGGCGATGGAGTAGTAAAAAAACGGCTTGTTGCGCTTGCGTATGAATTAAAGTGTGCTGATTTTGTTCATTTTGAAGGATTCCAACAAAATCCATTTAAATACTTTGCAAAAGCTAAATTTTTCATTTTGGCTAGTGAATTTGAAGGGTTTCCTATGGTACTTATTGAGGCTTTGGCGTGCGGAACTCCAGTGGTTTCTTATGATTGTCCAACAGGACCTTCAGAAATCATTTGCCACGAGCAAAATGGATTACTTGTAGAAAACGGAAATATTCATGAATTGTCTACAGCAATAACGCGCATGCATCAAGATGAAGCACTAAAAAAAACATGCAAAGCAAACGCAAAAAAGTCAGTTTCACACCTCTCGTTTGATAACATTAAAAAGCAGTGGCAAGAACTTATTGAATCTGCTAACTTTTAATCACTACTTCGGCTACCTCACCTTCCTCACACTTAAAGGTCTTACCAGGATACTTTTGAATAATGCCAAAGTCATGCGTAGCCATTAAAACGGTAGTGCCTTTTTTGTTTATTTCAAGCAATACTTCCATGATTTCCCAGCGTGTTATAGGATCTAAATTCCCTGTGGGTTCGTCAGCAAGTAGAACTTTCGGATTGTTTAATAACGCCCGAGCAATAGATAATCGTTGTTGTTCGCCACCAGATAAGGTTTGCGGATAACGTTTTTCCTTGCCCTTCAACCCAACTAGTGCCAACACCTCGCCAATTCTGGTATTGCGGTCTTCTTTGTTTTTCCATCCTGTGGCACGTAAAACAAAGGCTAAGTTTTGACTAACATCTCGGTCGGGTAGGAGTTTAAAATCCTGAAATACAATGCCTAGTTTTCTTCTCAGCTTATGAATACGTCGTTTTTTGAGTGATGATAGTTTTGTGTCACAAATCGTAATTTCACCCTCATTTAATGGAAGTGCAGCATACATCGTTCGAATCAAACTACTCTTTCCACTTCCCGTTCTACCAATAAAATATACAAATGCTCCTCCAGCCACTTCAAGTGAAACGTCTTTCAATACCACCTTTTTGTGTTGGCTGATGGTTGCATTTTCTATTTTGATAATGGGTGAGCTCATATCTGCTATAAAAGTAAGCATGTTTTTAGAAGGAGTTAAAGTAAACTTCTATTTAACAATCACAATTAATTTAAATATCAAATTATATTTGATATAAAACAAAAATAATTAAATTAAAATTAAAAATAATAGTTTAAAATAAAAATTAAAAATAGAAATTTGCATTAAATTTTAAATTATGTGTGGAATTGTTTGTGCTATAAATTTAAAGCAATCCGCTGATGAGCTTCGCCCACAGGTTCTTGAAATGTCAAAGAAAATTCGCCATCGCGGTCCCGATTGGAGTGGTATTCATGCCGATAACTATGCTGTAATGGCACATGAGCGATTGGCAATTGTTGACCCAACTTCTGGGCGTCAACCGCTTTACAGTGCTGATAAAAACTTGGTATTAGCTGCCAATGGAGAAATATACAATCATCGTGAACTTCGTGCTATAACACCAGATTACGCCTTTCAGACAGGTTCTGATTGCGAAGTTATTTTAGCACTCTATCACCAAAAAGGTAGTGATTTTATCGATGACCTTAACGGTATTTTTGGCTTTGTTGTATATGATGTTGCCAACAAAAGTTTCCTTATTGCTCGAGATCATATGGGTATAATTCCCTTGTATTATGGATTTGACCAGAATGGCACGCGTTACGTGGCATCAGAGCTTAAATCCTTAGAAGGCGTTTGTCACACCATTGAAGTTTTTCCTCCGGGACATTTTATGACTGAAAAAGATAAGGAACCCAAAAAGTGGTATACTCGTGATTGGGAGCAGTATGATGCTGTTAAAGAAAACGACACAAGTATTGAGGATTTAGGGAAAGCGTTGGAAGATGCCGTACGCCGCCAGTTGATGAGTGATGTGCCTTACGGTGTTTTGTTGTCGGGTGGTTTGGACTCATCTATTACTTCAGCGTTAGCCAAAAAATTTGCTAAAAATCGTATTGAAGCTGATGATCAACAAGAAGCATGGTGGCCGCAATTACACTCTTTTTCTATCGGATTGGAAGGCTCGCCCGATTTGGCTGCAGCTCAAGTTGTTGCCGATAAGATTGGAACAGTACATCATGAAGTGACTTTCACCGTACAGGAAGGACTTGATGCCATACGAGATGTTATTTACCACTTGGAAACTTATGACATTACAACTGTTCGTGCTTCCACACCAATGTATTTGCTGGCGCGTGTTATCAAGTCCATGGGTATTAAAATGGTACTTTCAGGCGAAGGTGCAGACGAAGTATTTGGTGGTTATTTGTATTTCCACAAAGCACCCAGTCCAGAAGAATTCCACAAAGAGACCGTTAGGAAGCTAGAAAAACTATATCAATACGATTGTTTAAGAGCCAATAAATCACTGGCAGCTTGGGGTATTGAGGGTCGTGTTCCGTTTTTGGATAAAGAATTTATGGACGTTGCCATGCGCATTAATCCAAAAGATAAAATGATTACTCCTGAGCGTATGGAAAAATGGGTTTTACGTAAAGCTTTTGAAGATGAATTACCAGCATCAGTGGCTTGGCGTCAAAAAGAACAGTTTAGTGATGGTGTTGGGTATAGTTGGATTGATTCACTCAAAGTTGTTGTTGAGGAAGCCGTAAGTGATGCGCAAATGGTACAAGTCAGCCATCGTTTTCCAGTACAGCCACCACGAACCAAAGAAGAATACTATTACCGAAGCATTTTTGAGGAACATTTCCCTTCAAATGCAGCAGCCTTGACAGTCCCTTCTGTTCCTTCTGTGGCGTGTAGTACACCTACGGCATTGGCTTGGGATGCATCATTCCAAAACATGAATGAGCCATCTGGTCGTGCTATTGAAAATGTACACCTCGACGCTTATGAATAGGTGTTTTTTACACAAATAATGTTGATAACTTGAAGTAAAACAAGACTCGCTTTAATCTTTAAAACGAGCCTTTTACTTTAAATTTGTAAGAATAGCTTTTTTCTTAATCAGATTATATGAATAATCAACCCAACCAAAATTATTCCGCGGATAGCATACAGGCGTTAGAAGGAATGGAGCATGTACGTATGCGTCCTTCCATGTATATTGGAGATGTAGGCGTTCGTGGATTGCACCACCTTGTTTATGAAGTTGTAGACAACTCCATTGATGAGGCACTTGCTGGGCACTGTGACCTTATTTCTGTCCAAATTAATCAAGACAATTCCATCACAGTTGAAGATAACGGACGTGGAATTCCTGTAGGGATGCACAAGAAAGAAGGTGTTTCTGCTCTTGAGGTGGTAATGACTAAAATTGGTGCTGGAGGTAAATTTGATAAAGATTCCTATAAAGTATCGGGAGGGCTTCACGGCGTAGGCGTATCGTGTGTGAATGCGCTTTCAGAATCACTCAAGGCAACTGTCCATCGTGAAGGCAAAGTATGGGAGCAGGAATATGAACGTGGCAAGGCACAATATCCTGTTAAAACAGTTGGAGAGTCCACCAAAACAGGCACAGTAGTTACTTTTTTGCCTGATACATCCATTTTTACGCAAACAATAGAATATAATTACGATACCCTTGCAAACCGGATGCGGGAACTGTCTTTTTTGAATAAAGGAATCAAAATCCAACTAACAGATCATAGACAAAAAGATGATAAAGGGGAGCCTGTTGAGGAGTTGTTTCATTCTGAAGAAGGGTTAAAAGAATTTATTCGCTTTTTAGATGCCAACCGGGAACCCATTACCGCCGATGTCATCTCTATGGAAGGGGAGAAAAATCAAATTCCTGTTGAGGTTGCTATGATCTACAACACTTCATTTACAGAGAACTTGCACTCCTATGTGAATAATATCAACACACATGAAGGAGGTACGCATCTCTCTGGTTTTAGACGTGGGCTGACCACTACACTAAAGAAATACGCAGATGCATCAGGTATGCTCGATAAGCTCAAATTTGAAATTTCTGGTGATGATTTTCGTGAGGGACTTACAGCAATTGTATCGGTTAAGGTTGCTGAGCCGCAGTTTGAAGGACAAACCAAAACAAAACTGGGAAACAGAGAAGTGAGCGCGGCGGTTTCGCAAGCCGTTTCTGAAATGCTAGAAAACTATTTGGAAGAGCATCCCAACGATGCTAAATCGATTGTCCAAAAAGTGATTTTGGCAGCCCAAGCAAGACATGCCGCGCGAAAAGCCCGTGAAATGGTACAACGCAAAACTGTTATGAGTGGTGGAGGTTTGCCTGGAAAACTCTCCGATTGTTCAGAACAAGATCCGCATTTGTGCGAAGTCTTTCTTGTAGAGGGAGACTCTGCTGGTGGCACAGCAAAACAAGGACGTGATCGAAATTTTCAAGCAATTCTACCATTACGTGGTAAAATCCTTAACGTGGAAAAAGCGATGCAACACAAGGTTTTTGAAAACGAGGAAATTCGAAACATTTACACTGCTCTGGGTGTGACTATTGGAACTGAGGAAGATGCCAAAGCGCTAAATTTGGAAAAATTACGATATCATAAAGTTGTAATTATGTGTGATGCCGATGTTGATGGAAGTCATATTTCAACCCTTATTCTGACATTCTTTTTCCGCTATATGCGTGAGCTTATCGAAAATGGTTTTGTATATATTGCCACCCCTCCACTTTATCTAGTAAAAAAGGGAACAAAAAAACAATATGCTTGGGATGACGATCAGCGTGATGGACTGCTTCAAGATTTTGGTCAAGGTGCATCGGTACAACGATATAAAGGCCTTGGAGAAATGAACGCAGAACAACTTTGGGATACCACTATGAACCCAGAGTTTAGAACCTTACGTCAGGTTACTGTTGATAATGGTGGGGAAGCCGATCGCATTTTCTCTATGCTTATGGGCGATGAAGTTCCACCAAGACGCGAATTTATCGAAAAGAATGCCATTTATGCAAACATCGATGCCTAATTAATTTTTTATTTAAAAAAACCACTACATTAGCTAGAAATTTAAACCCAAATCTTATAAATATGTCATCATTTTTTAAATTATTACGAAAGAAATCGTTATTAATAACGTTACCCTTCTTACTCATGTCTGGCATGTGTGAAGACGATGCAATTGAAGTTGAAGTTGCCGACGAATTTGTAAACACTTTCCAAGTTTTAGACCGCGGAAGTTACTCAGATTTCATGTCTTCTGGTGAAATAGATTTAGGTGATCTTATTGCTAAGTATGGAGATGTACTCAAATCTTCAAATTTGGAAAGTGCAACGCTTACTTTGAGGAATTATGACCCTAGCAGTATCGATGCGGATGTTAAACTTGAAATTGGCGATGTAACGGTTATTGACAATAACTATACATTCAGGAACAATCAAGCTGTAAATCTTGACCTTTCTAGCAGCACTGATTTAGTAAAAGAAATTGAGTCAGGAAAGTATTCATTCGTGGTTACTGTCAGTTCCGATTCACCTCTAAATGACAATGACTTTTCAGTTGATATTACTTCAACTTTGAAAATCACAGTTGAAGCTATTTAATGGCTTTATTTTCAATTAATTTAATACTTGAGTCATGAACAAATTGCTAAATTTTATTATTTGTATTTTTATAGTTCAGGTGTCTTCTGCACAAATAGATTTGTCCACAGTCTTAGAGGGTGGAGTGGATGACGCTGAGTTATTTTTAGAAAATTATTTAGAGCCAATGCCAGCTGGCTTTGGTTATGGTCTAAATGGCGGGTGGTACAATACCGCTAAAATACATAAACGCTTTGGCTTTGATATTTCCGTAATTTCAAGTGTGTCATTTGTGCCAACCAGTAAAGAGTACTTTACTTTTAATAATGCTGAGTACACCAATATTAAATTAACCGACCCTAGTATTAGCACTGCAAAAATACCCACTCTTCTAGGTCCTCTCAGTGGAGCAGGAGCCGAAAACAATCGACCGTTGTTAAAATTCACTCATAGTGACGGAAATGATGATATTTCAATATCTGCACCACCTGGTTTGGGATTAAAAGAGGATATCGGATATAATGTGATACCATCTGCTACCATTCAAGGTGGCATTGGCCTTTTTAAGCATACAGACCTGAAAATTAGATATATACCTGAAATAAACACCAATGACTCTGAGTTTTCTGCATTTGGACTAGGTATTATGCATGACATAAAACGCTGGTTGCCATTTATTAATAAGTTGCCATTAGACATGTCCGCATTGATTGCATGGAATAATGTTAAGTCTAAAGTTAGTTTAAACAGTGATGAAGAACGAAAACAAGCAGTACAGTTCGATACCAATAGCTTAACATTTCAATTGGTAGCATCCAAAAAGCTATCAATTTTCACATTTTACGGAGGAGTAGGAGCGTCATCGTTTATTTCTAATGTGAGTTTATTGGGGAAATATGAAACCGATAACAAAGTGTATACAGACCCTATTGATTTGAACTTTAAGAGTGAAACTTTAAGATCAAATTTAGGTTTAAGAATTAAGCTTCTTTTACTCACAATTAGCGCAGACTATGCATTTCAAGAATATAGCACATTTACAGCTGGTATTGGCTTTAGTATCAGATAATTTTCTGCACACAACCGCTTAATAATTACTGCTTTACGCACAAATATTGACACTTAACCTTTTAGAATTGACACTCAAGCAGTATTTTTACAAAACCAAAATAACAGACAAATGAAAGTTTCTATTGTAGGTGCCGGAAATGTAGGTGCCACTTGCGCAGATGCCATTGCTACACAACGCATTGCTAGCGAAGTTGTATTACTTGATATTAAAGAGGGTTTTGCTGAAGGCAAAGCCTTAGATATGATGCAAACTGCTACAACCCTTGGCTTTAATACCAAAATTGTTGGTACAACAAACGATTACACTAAAACTGCCAATAGCGATGTCGTAGTTATTACTTCCGGAATTCCACGAAAACCAGGAATGACTCGTGAAGAACTTATAGGAATTAACGCAGGAATAGTTCAAACTGTTTCTGAAAATATTTTGGCAAATTCGCCAAATGCCATTATTGTGGTGGTATCAAACCCAATGGACACGATGACCTATTTGGCGCTGAAAAAAACGGGGTTACCGAAAAACCGCATTATTGGAATGGGTGGTGCACTTGACAGTTCAAGATTCAAAACCTATTTATCACTTGCTTTGGATAAGCCTGCAAACGATATTCAAGGCATGGTTATCGGCGGTCACGGCGATACAACTATGATTCCACTTACTCGATTAGCATCTTACAACGGGATTCCTGTTTCTACTTTACTAGAAGATGAAGCATTAAAGCAAGTTGCTGCCGACACTATGGTGGGTGGTGCTACGCTCACAAAACTATTGGGTACATCGGCGTGGTATGCACCAGGAGCTTCTGTTGCCTATTTGGTAGATAGTATTATGAACGATCAAAAACGTATTATTCCTTGTTCAGTTTATCTTGAAGGGGAGTATAATCAAGAGGATATTTGTATTGGTGTGCCTTGTCTTATTGGACGTAACGGATGGGAATCTATCGTAGATGTACATCTTACCGAAGAAGAACAAGCAACATTTGACAAAAGCGCTGCCGCCGTTCGTACCATGAATGCAGCTTTACACAGTATACTTTCTTAATTTTTTACCCCTTTAATTAGGTATTTGTTAATCTGGGCGGATACGTTATATTTGCTCGTCTCGTATACGACATTAAATTCTATATCATGCAGAATAACGGACTTATTAGACTTTTTGCCGTTTTGTTTGGCCTTGTCAGCCTATACCAACTTTCATTCACTTTTGTCGCCTCTAAGATAGAGTCAGACGCAAAAACGTTTGCACAAGCAACGGTAAACCCCGATGATGCAAATTATTTTGCCCTTGTAGACATTGAAGAGCGAAACTATTTGGACTCTATTTCAAACGAAACAGCTTTTGGTTATACCACATATGCGACGGCAAAAAATCGCGAACTCAATAAAGGCCTTGACCTTAAAGGAGGGATCAATGTTATTTTACAAGTATCTGTAAAAGATATTTTAAAAGGATTAGCAGAAAACTCGCGCAATCCGTTGTTTAATCGCGCCTTAGAAGACGCTGATGTCTTGCAGAAATCTTCTGACGATACGTATGTAGAAAGTTTTTTCGAAGCATTTGACGCGCTTAAAGGTGACCAAAAACTTGCAAATCCAGATATTTTTGCCAACCGCACACTTAGTGATGACATCAATTTTAATATGTCCGATGAGGAGGTGCAACCTATTATTCGTAAAAAAATTGATGCTTCTATTGTTTCGGCATTCGAGGTATTGAGGAAGCGTATCGATAAGTTTGGGGTTACACAACCAAACATTCAGCGATTAGGAAATTCGGGACGTATTTTAATTGAGTTACCTGGGGCACGTGATGTTGAGCGTGTAAAAAACCTCTTGCAGAGTACGGCACAACTCGAATTTTGGGAAACGGCTTCAAATCAATCCTATGGTACGTTTTTGGCGCAGGCAAACGAATTGCTGAAAACGGTTGTAGTAGCTGAAAAGGAAACCACTTCTGAAGAGACTTCGGAAATTGACGACTTGCTTTCAGACGTATCTGCGCAGCAAGATTCAATAAGTACAATGGTAAACCCCATCTACGACTATGTTAAAGGGGCTGGTTATGCTGGCGGTCCAGTGCTGTTGCAAGTCGATGCAAAAGACCAACCCATTATGGAAGAGTACTTTAATCGTTCAGACGTGCGTGCGTTGCTTCCTGCCGATTTGCGTTTTACCAAATTTTTATGGGGAATTCCCAGTGTCAAAACTGATTTAGTTGATTTATACGTGATCAAAGCCAACAGGTCTAATGAACCACCACTTAGTGGAAGTGTAATTGTTGATGCTGCACAAACGTATGACCAACTTGGTGCGCCAGCTGTTTCTATGCAGATGAATGGAAAAGGAGCACGTATTTGGGAGGGTATGACAGGCAAAGCGTTTCGTGAAGGGAGCAATATCGCTATTGTGTTAGACGATGTGGTATATTCTGCTCCTGGTGTTTCTAAAGGTGCCATCGCGGGTGGACGTTCTGAAATTTCAGGTCAGTTTTCAATCAACGAAGCCATTGACTTGGCAAACGTATTACGCGCAGGAAAACTTCCTGCTGCTGCTGAAATTATTCAATCTGAAATTGTTGGACCATCGCTTGGACAAGAAGCAATTGAAAGTGGAATCAATTCCTTTGTGATTGCACTGCTTTTGGTGTTGGCATGGATGATTTTTTATTACGGACGTGCCGGATTGTATGCCGATATTGCACTTACGCTAAATATTGTATTGATTTTTGGTATTCTTGCCGGGCTTGGTGCCGTTCTTACACTTCCTGGTATTGCAGGTATTGTACTTACTATTGGTATGTCCGTAGATGCTAACGTACTTATTTTTGAGCGTATTCGTGAAGAATTAGTAAAAGGAAAAGGTCAAAAACAATCCGTTTCGGATGGATTTAAAAATGCGTTATCTTCAATTCTAGATGCAAATATTACCACTGGACTTACGGCATTTATCTTATTTGTTTTTGGAACAGGACCTATTAAAGGTTTTGCTACAACCTTGCTAATTGGTATTGCTACTTCGTTGTGTACCGCCATTTTTGTCACAAGACTTCTTATAGATGGACGCCTTAGTAGAGGATATTCACTTGAGTTTGCTACTAAAGCAACCAAAAATCTGTTCCGAAATTTAGCAATTACATTCCTTAAAAAACGCAGCATTGCTTATGTGGTTTCGGGTGTGCTTATTATCATTGGTATTTTCTCTCTTTTCACAAAGGGATTAAATCAAGGTGTTGATTTTGTGGGCGGACGCTCCTATACCGTTCGTTTTGAGCAGGCAGTAAATCCTTCTGATGCACAGGCACAACTTGCATCACTTCTTGGAAGTGCCGAAGCCAAAACTTTTGGTGAGGACAATCAGCTAAAAATTACCACCAATTACAAAGTTGATGTGGAAGGAATCGAAGTCGATAACGAAATTCAACAGGCATTGTACAGTGGCCTTTCTATTTATCTGCCACAAAACGTATCTTATGATGATTTTGTTAACGGTGCTGAAGACAAGCAAGTGGGTATTATGTCGTCTATTAAAGTAGGGCCTACTATTGCTGATGATATTAAGAAAAACTCCTTCTTAGCAGTATTTGGATCGCTCATTGTAGTGTTTCTATATATTTTATTGCGTTTCCGCAAATGGCAATATTCTCTTGGTGCGGTTGCTGCGGTATTCCATGATGTTCTAATCGTTTTGGGTGTATTTTCAATTGCGTACACTTTTATGCCGTTTAGTATGGAAATCAATCAGGCATTTATTGCTGCGATTCTTACTGTAATCGGATATTCATTAAACGATACCGTGGTAGTATTTGATCGTATTCGAGAATTTACACGACTGCATACTGGTTGGGAAAGCAGCAAAACTGTAAACAGCGCACTCAATAGTACGTTGAGTAGAACCATCAATACGTCACTTACCACCTTGGTGGTGTTGTTAGCGATATTTATTTTCGGAGGAGAAGCTATCCGTGGATTTATGTTCGCTCTTATTGTTGGAGTGCTTGTGGGTACTTATTCATCGTTGTTTATTGCTACTCCGGTAATGTTCGATACCTCTAAAAAGAACAAGGAAAACGACTAAGCGGTTGCTTTATTTCGGTACGAAAGCGCGATTAAAGCAAATCCCAATATTACAAGTGGAATACTAAGCCATTGTCCGGTAGAAAAATATCCAAGATTTTCACCAAAACCACCTTGACTTTCTTTTACAAACTCGGCAAAAAACCTAACGGTAAATAGTAAGCTAAAAAAAGCACCAATCAAAAACCCTTTTTGATTTCTGAAGCGTGAGTTTTTATAGATTAAAAAGAGGATAATAAAAACGATTAAGTAGCCTAACGATTCATACAATTGCACAGGGTGTCTAGGTAAGGTTTCCCCGTTGTTTTGAAACACAACACCAAAACTACTTCCTGTGTATTTTCCTACAATTTCGGAATTAAAAAAGTTTCCAATTCGGATAAAAACACCACCGAAAGCAACCGTAATGGCAATGCGATCAAGCAACCATACCATGGATGTGTATTTGTATTTTTTGGTGTAGAGGTACAGGGCAGACAAAATACCTATGACTGCGCCATGGCTTGCCAGCCCTCTAAATCCTACAAATTTCCAGCCATCCTCATTGATTTTTACAGGCAAAATAATTTCAAGTAGGTTGCTTTGAAAATAATCCCAGTTATAGAAAAACACCTCTCCCAGACGTGCGCCAATGAGTGTTCCCGCTACCATATACAGTAAAAGTGGGTCCAGATAGTCCAAAGAAACTCCCTCTTTTTTATACATGAATTTCATCAAGTAAAGCCCCGATGCAAAGGCAATTACAAACATTAAGCTGTAGTAGTAAATATTAAAACTGCCAAGGCTTATGGCAACTGGGTCAGGTGCCCACAAAAATTTGAGTGCTAACATGAAATTTAATTTGTGCTAAAGATACAGTAAAATTCCCCTAATCGGGTACAGGGTCATGCCCTTGTCTGCCCCAAGGATGGCACTGGCTTATACGCTTGATAGCCAGTACACTACCCTTCCAAACTCCGTGTTTTTGTAGTGCTTCTATGCTGTATTGTGAACAAGTGGGATGAAATCTACAAGCAGAGGGAAGTAGGGGTGAGATAAATGTTTGGTAGACTCGTATAAGAACAACAAAGGGGAAAATCAGTACTTTTTTCATGTCGATAAGCCGTAAGTAGTACCGTCTTTGCCGTCTTTGAGTTGAATGCCTTTGGCTAAAAGCTCGTCCCGAATACGGTCGGCGGTGGAGAAATCTTTATTTGCCCTTGCTTGCTCGCGTAAATCAATCAGAACCGATAAGGCTTTATCCAAATAGGTGTTGTCTTTTTCCTTTGTAGCTAGGGTTAATCCCAACACATCAAATACAAATTCGTGTACGGAATTACTGAGTTTTTCCACGTCCGCAGCCGTTAGGGTTTCTTCCCCTTTTTTCAAAAGATGTACGAGTTTAACCGTTTCAAACAGTTGCGCAATAAGCACTGGACTGTTAAAATCATCGTTCATAGCAGCATAATAGGTGTCAATGTGGGCGTTAATGTCAACACTACTTTCGTTGCTAGTAGGTAAATCGGGTAACAGTTCAATGCCTTGAATTAAGCGTTTATAACCTTTTTCGGCAGCCTCTAGTGCATCGCTACTTAAATCCAAAATACTACGATAGTGTGCTTGTAACATAAAGAAACGTGCCGCATCTGGTGAAAATGCTTTTGAAAGTACAGGATTTGACCCGTTGAAAAGTTCGTTTGGCAAAATATTATTTCCTGTGGATTTTGCCATTTTTTTGCCATTAAGCGTGAGCATATTGGCATGCATCCACGTATTAGCAGGGCTTTTTTGGTTTAGGGCTTCACATTGAGCAATTTCACATTCGTGGTGTGGGAATTTTAAATCCATACCACCTCCATGAATGTCAAACTGTTCCCCTAAATATTTGGTGCTCATAGCCGTACATTCTAAATGCCAACCTGGAAATCCATCACCCCAAGGCGAGGGCCATCGCATAATGTGTTGAGGTTCGGCTTTTTTCCAAAGCGCAAAATCTTGAGGCGAACGCTTGTCGCTTTGCCCCGAAAGTGACCGCGTGTTGTGAATCATATCCTCCAACTTTCGTCCACTAAGCACGCCGTAATGTTTGGTTGAATTATATTTTTGGACATCAAAATATACAGACCCATTGACCTCGTAGCCTAATCCATTTGCAATAATCCCTTTAACAATTTCAATTTGTTCAATAATGTGCCCCGTTGCGGTCGGTTCAATGCTTGGTGGAAGTGTGTTAAAGGCAGCTAAGGTTTGATGAAAATCTACTGTATAGCGTTGCACCACTTCCATAGGCTCGATGCGTTCTAGCCTAGCTTTTTTGGAAATGCGATCTTCTCCATCGTCTGCATCGTGTTCTAAATGCCCGGCATCTGTTATGTTGCGCACATAACGTACTGAATAACCCAAATGCCTGAGGTAGCGGTACACCAAATCAAATGAGATAAACGTACGGCAATTACCCAAATGTACATTGCTGTACACCGTTGGTCCACAAACATAAATGCCCACATGATTATCTTCAATGGCTCTAAAAAGCTCTTTTTTTCCGCTTAGTGAGTTAAAAATATGCAAAGATGAGAGTGCATCACTCATAAATTAAAACGAAGTGTCCATATTGAGATACCCTAAAAACTCTTTTTTAACTTCAGCCTTTTTGAATGCGCCTCCAAATTCTGCGGTAACCGTGCTGCTTTCAATATCGCGAATACCACGAGCATTTACACATAAGTGCTTTGCGTCAATAACACAGGCTACGTCTTTGGTGTTTAAAACGTCTTGCAAGGCTTTAACAATCTGAAGCGTTAGGCGTTCTTGCACCTGTGGGCGTTTGGCATAGTAATCTACAAGACGGTTCATTTTAGACAATCCCACGACAGTACCATTTGAAATATAGGCAACATGTGCTCTACCTACAATGGGTAGCAAATGATGTTCGCAAGTAGAGTAAAGCGTAATGTTTCTCTCCACCAACATTTCATTATACTTGTATTTGTTGTCGAAAGTTGAGGCTTTAGGCTTATTGTCGGGATGGAGCCCTGCAAAGAGCTCATTGACAAACATTTTTGCCACACGTTTTGGTGTTCCACTTAAACTATCGTCTGTGAGATCCATACCTAAGGTTTCCAAAATCCGCGCTACATCTTTTTCGATGCTAGCAATTTTTTCTTGATTAGAAATTTCAAAGGCGTCTTCACGCAACGGAGTGTCCATATTTGCACTAAAGTGATCATCTCCGTTTATGTCATTTAGTGTCTCGTTTAGTAAATTTTCAATTTTCATAGCTTCTTTAATAGAATACAAAGATACTACATTCGGAAAAATTAACTTTGTTTAAAAAACAAAGCTGTACGTTAGTGCGATTTGCTTAGAACGTTGGTTGATGTCTGCATAATCCGTTAGCCCTAAACTGTACATTTGCTGCCTATATTTTTGGTCACTTGCACCAAACGCAAAGTCCAAGGCACTTCCTCCAAACCTAATCCCCAGACCTAATGAAAAACCTGTGAAATCTTCATTTATAATATTGTTTTTGTATGGGCTTTCTTCCATCCAGTAACCTGCCCGTAGGGTAAAATCGCCAAAGCGTTTTTCACCTCCAATCCGCATAAAAGTGCTTGAATTGAGGTCATTTTCGATACTATCATTTAGATAACCATAATCAGTACCGTTATTATCGCTTATGTTCGAATTGGCATAATTTTTCACACCAAAATCAGCACTAACAAATCCGCTTGTGCCAACAACCAACGCCGCACTTGCTTGGGTTTTTGAAGGTGTTTGAACATTATATGGACCAATAACATTAACCACATTTGGCTCGATCACTTCTGTATATACATCTCCTTCCAAATCTTCTTGTGATTTTACGCTCAATGCTTGCATTTGCTCATCTTCCAATGCGTAAAAGGTAGGCGAGGTGTAACTTAGCCCAAGGCGGAGCGTTTTGGATGCTTGAAAAATTGCACCAACTTGTAATGAGACACCTGTTCCAAAAGTGCGAAGTTCTTCCTGAAATAACGCCTCTTTGATAAAAGAGTTTGATTGATCTGTGTAGTAGTCAAACGTTTCTTTGGTTTCAGAATAATCAATGGAGTAAAAATTAATATTGGCACCAATTGAAAATTTATTGTTAAACCTGCCTGCAAAATTTAGGGTATATAATCGTTGGCCACCTGTGGAATAGTTCAAATGAGTTTGGTTAATGCCCATGACCGAATTGAAAACACCAGGAACGAAATACTCATTAGTGTTTTCATCGTAATTCATGAGATAGCTTCGTAATGCCAAATAAGTTTGTTGTGCGCTATATCCTCTATTTCCTTGAAAAAGGTATTCATTTGAGATATTTCTAGTATCCCTCAAATCAAAATCATAAGAAACTCCGGTTGCATGTGCCAAAAAATAGGTTTGCAACCCACTATTCGTATTTGTTCCTTCAAAATATACCTGCTTATTAAAATTGTTTACCAGCTGCGTATTAAACCCAAAAGCGAGCTTATCCCATTTAGAAGCAGAGGCGTTTTTAAGCACCAATACAAATCCGCCCTGCCCGATGTTAAATGAATTTTTTTGATCACTTTCTTGATTTCCATAAAACGTAGCATCGTTTTCAAAGCTTTGAAAGTCAGCAGTCACACTTGCCTCACTAAAGGCAAAAACAGTTGACCCGGCAGGATTGTTGCTAATTGCTGATAAATCACCGCCAAGTGCTCCAAAAGCACCTCCTGAAGCTTGATAACGTGCTGTGCCGTTTAGGGTTTCGGTACTGTAACGCACCACTTCATTTAGGTTTTGAGCGTATATAATGCTCCCTGAAAGGAATGCGTATAGCATTGTAAAAATTAAACTATTCTTTTTCATATTACCTTCTTGTTGATGAACTACTTCTTGACGAACTGCTGCTCGAATTTCTACTTCCTGCTGATGTCCTGCTAAAGTTAGCATTTGACGTAGATCTTGTTCTGCTATAGCTACTATTACTGCTTCGAGAACTGTTGTTGGTAGATTGATTATAGGAATTATCACTTCTACTGCGACTGTTAGTTGTCGTTGCATTTCTTTGCTGACGCTGATTGGAGTTTGTAGAATACGAGTTATTGTTTCTTGAGCGACGCATATTATCTCTTAATGAACCATTGTTTCTGGAGTTTGTTTGTACTCTTTCTGTGTTCACACTTTGCCCATTGGAATTTCTAGATGATGATCTAGAAATACTGCTTTCGCCACGTCCTCCTCTAATCCTACTATAAGTAGGGATATTGCGATAAACACTTCCGTTATGATTCCTGTTCCCCCAGTAAGGATATCCGTTATCCCAACGATTCCATCGATTCCAGTAAGGACTGCGATATCCCCATCCCCAACGATAAGGGTTGTAATAAGGATTGTGATAATGATCAAATGTAAAATACCAAGGGTGGTAATTGTATCCCCAAAAAGCAGAGCGACCAAAAGTGAAAGGCGCATCGTACCAACCCCAGCCCCAGCCCCAACCAAATGGGCGGTTGTATATGATGTTCACATTTATCCTTTCAGATTGATCGCCCCAAGAGCCATGTGCCTGATAGTTTCCTGCACTGGTTTGATCGGGCGTTGGACTTTGATACTGTTCAGGGTTTGTAAACAAATAATCGTCCTGAATTCCTTGTGAAGCCTTTTCAGCAAAGTAATTTTTATAGTATGACCCATTTTGTTGCGAGGCAGCCGTTGTGTTTACAGCTTGTTGTGGAACTTCCTGCATGGGCGCTTCGCTATAGATACCGTCTTGATAATACGAGACGGATTGATACCCATTACAGCCTACAAAGAGAATTGCTGAAAATAAAACCAAAGTGATGGGTGTATTTTTAAAACGATGTTGTTGGTAAATAGTTCTCATGGCTGAAAAGTTTAATTAACTTCAAATTTAAGTAGTTTTGCACTACAACTAATAAAAATCAAAAGTTGTGCCAAACTTATGGGGAAGCATTTAACGTCGCGGAGCGAGGATTACTCAAAATGGTATAATGAACTGGTGGTAAAAGCCGATTTAGCAGAGACTTCAGCTGTACGAGGCTGTATGGTTATAAAGCCCTATGGGTACGCCATTTGGGAGCGTATGCAAGCCATTTTAGACAAAAAATTTAAAGAAACAGGGCATAGTAATGCTTATTTCCCGCTTTTTGTGCCCAAAAGTTTGTTTGAAGCTGAAGAGCAAAACGCTGAGGGTTTTGCTAAAGAATGTGCGGTAGTTACACATTACCGTTTAGAAAATGATCCTAACAAAGTGGGTAAACTACGAGTTGACCCAAAAGCAAAATTGGAGGAAGAACTTATTGTAAGACCTACAAGCGAGGCAATTATTTGGAATACCTATAAAAATTGGATTCAGTCCTATCGTGATTTACCAATTTTATTAAACCAATGGGCAAATGTGGTGCGCTGGGAAATGCGAACACGCTTGTTTTTACGCACTGCAGAATTCCTTTGGCAAGAAGGACATACCGCCCATGCCACCGAAGCGGAGGCTTTGGAAGAAGCCAAACGTATGAATGGGGTATACGCCGATTTTGCAGAAAAATATATGGCAATTCCTGTAATACAAGGGGTTAAGTCAGCGTCAGAGCGCTTTGCGGGCGCTGTTGAAACCTACTGCATTGAGGCATTGATGCAAGATGGCAAGGCATTGCAAGCGGGTACTTCGCACTTTTTAGGGCAGAATTTTGCCAAAGCCTTTGATGTGAAATTTGCCACCAAAGAAGGTGGATTAGAGCATGTGTGGGCTACTTCTTGGGGTGTTTCTACTCGACTTATGGGGGCACTTATCATGACCCATAGCGATGATAACGGTTTGGTATTGCCTCCCGAATTGGCACCTTATCAAGTGGTGATTGTTCCTATTTATAAGGGAGATGAGCAACGCACTGCCATTGAGACTGCTATTGCACCCATTGTTGCGGAATTGCAAAAAGCGGATATTCGTGTGCATTTTGATAGCCGTGATACCTATAAACCCGGCTTTAAGTTTAATGAATACGAACTAAAAGGAGTACCCTTACGTATTGGGATTGGCCCAAGAGATTTAGAAAACGGTACGGCAGAGTTGGCCCGCCGCGATACACTTTCTAAAAAGATCGTTGTACAGTCTGATTTGGTCAACGAAATTCAATCAACGCTTAAAGAAATTCAGCACGCATTGTTTCAGCGTGCCAAAGATTTTAGAGCCGAACACACCACTGAAGTTGACACTTTTGATGAGTTTAAAGAAGTATTAGAAAACAAAGGTGGCTTTATTTCGGCATTTTGGGATGGCACCGAAGCTACTGAAACAGCCATTAAAGAAGCGACTAAAGCAACCATCCGATGTATTCCAAGCGATGGAAAACCAGAAAAAGGCCCTTGCGTCTACTCTAGTAAACCAGCAGCAAAACGTGTTTTATTCGCTAAGGCTTACTAATCAAAAATATATGTTGCAAGTTTGTTAGGTATCCTATAAATTTGCACCTCGTAAAATCCGAAAGGCCCGTTCGTCTATCGGCTAGGACGCCAGGTTTTCATCCTGGTAAGAGGGGTTCGATTCCCCTACGGGCTACTAAATACAAACTATGGCAAATCATAAATCCGCCTTAAAAAGAATTCGATCAAACGAAACAAAGCGTCAACGTAACCGTTTTCAGCATAAAACAACCCGTAACGCTATTCGTGATTTTAAAGCGTTGGAAAAGAAAAAAGATGCTGAGAAGAAGTTTCCGCTAATAGCATCTATGATTGATAAGTTGGCAAAAAACAACATTATTCATGCAAACAAAGCGGCTAACCTAAAGTCAAAACTAGCAAAGCATGTTAGTACACTTTAATTAGACATTTACATAACAAAACAAAAAAGGCTTCCATTTGGAAGCCTTTTT
>DLPY01000062.1 GCA_002478685.1 Flavobacteriaceae bacterium UBA7446 | reverse complement strand
GAAGTGGGTTCTGCTGGAGCAACATCACCACTTACAATTCCACGTCAATACAACAAACATGTAGGACGTATTTTGACTATTGTAACAAACGATGATCGAAATCTAAAAGGTATGCTTACCACAACAGACACGAACGGCATCACACTGCAATGGAAAGCACGCGAGCCAAAACCTATTGGAAAAGGGAAACACACGGTTACCAAACAAGCCGATGTGCCCTTTACAGACATTAAAAAAGCAACTGTTCAAATTCAATTCAATAAGTAAACATGGAAAATCTGGCACTAATAGAGTCTTTCTCGGAATTTAAAGATGAAAAATTCATCGACCGTGTAACGCTCATGTCCATTTTGGAAGAAGTATTTCGCGCCACGCTAAAGAAAAAATACGGCACCGACGACAACTTCGATATTATCATCAACCCAGACAAGGGAGATTTGGAAATTTGGCGTAACCGCATTGTGGTGGAAGACGGCGAAGTAGAAGATCCAAACGAAGAAATTGAGCTTACGGAAGCACGTAAAATTGAGCCCGATTTTGAGGTTGGAGAAGACGTGTCTGAAGAAGTTAAGTTGGCAGACTTAGGACGCCGAATGGTATTGTCGTTACGACAAAATTTGGTTGCCCGTATTCACGAGCATGACAACACCATTATTTACAAACAATTTATTGATTTGGTGGGCGAAATCTACACCGCTGAGGTGCATCACATTCGCAACCGTGTGGTAATTTTATTGGACGATGAGGGTAATGAAATTATCTTGCCTAAAGACCGACAAATCCCATCTGATTTTTACCGTAAAGGTGATAACGTTCGCGGGATTATTGAAAGCGTAGAGCTTAAAGGCACTAAGCCAAGTATTGTGATGTCTAGGACATCCCCCAAGTTTTTGGAAAAGCTTTTTGAGCAAGAAATTCCAGAGGTTTTTGACGGGCTGATTACTATTAAAAAAGCTGTTCGCGTTCCTGGAGAAAAAGCAAAAGTAGCCGTAGATTCTTACGACGATCGCATTGATCCTGTTGGGGCATGTGTAGGAATGAAAGGGTCGCGAATTCACGGAATTGTAAGGGAATTGGGGAACGAAAATATTGATGTTATCAATTATACCAACAATACCCAATTATTAATCACCAGAGCGTTGAGTCCTGCAAAGGTTACTTCCCTAAAAATTGATGAAGACAACAAGCGTGTTGAGGTAATGATGGACCCAAGCGAAGTGTCGAAAGCTATTGGTCGCGGAGGATTTAACATCCGTTTGGCGGGACAATTGACTGGATATGAAATTGACGTCTATCGTGAAGGTATGGAGGAAGATGTAGAGCTTACAGAGTTCTCTGACGAAATCGAGGCATGGATTATTGAAGAATTTAAAAAGGCAGGATTAGACACCGCAAAAAGTGTGTTAGAACAAGATGTAGAGGACTTAGTAAAACGCACCGACTTGGAAGAAGAAACCATTAAGGATGTGCGTCAAGTATTAAACGCAGAGTTCTCTAACGAATAATTAAGGCATTTTTATAATTTTGAGCGTACAAACATTTTATGGCTGATTTAAAAACGATTCGAATAAACAAAGTACTCCGCGAGTTAAACATCTCGTTGGATCGTGCCGTGGAGCACCTTGCTGAAAAGGGGTTTCAAGTAGAGGCACGACCCACAACCAAAATTTCGCAGCATGAGTATGAACTTCTTTTGGATGCATTTCAAACCGATCGCTCTAAAAAAGAAGCTTCGCATGAAGTATTCGAAGAAAAGCGCAAAGAAAAAGAAGCCATTCGAGAACAAACGCAAAAAGAGACTCCTCCAGAGCCACCTGCCCCAAAACCAGATACGGTTGTACGTGCGCAAAGTAAATTGGGAGGCCTGAAAACGGTAGGTAAAATTGATTTAGACCCAAAACCAAAGCCGGCTACTGAAAAAGAAGAAACGCCAAAACCAGCTCCAGCGCCAAAACTTGAAGAGAAAAAGGAGGAAAAGCCTGTTGCTGATACAGCAGCAACAATTAAAAAAGAATCTTCAGAAGAGCCAAGTGCTAAAATAAAAACACAGTATAAAAAACTAAGTGGACTAAAAACCACTGGCGAAAAAATAGACCTTGCGCAGTTTAAAAAAACTGAACCAAAAAAACCAGCTGATAGCGAAGGAAACAAACGCCGTAGAAAGCGTATTAGCAAAGATACAGGCGCTGGAAACCGTAAGCCATCTCAATCTAGGGACAGCCAAAAACAACAGCGCCCAGCGATTCAAAAAGAAGAGCCGACAGAGGAAGAAATTCAAAAGCAAATTCGCGAAACCCTAGAAAAACTTCAAGGAAAAACCACCAAGTCAAAAGGAGCAAAATACCGCCGTGAGAAAAGAGATTACCACCGTCAAAAATCGGAGGAAGAAGAAGCACTACAAGAAGCGGAAAGTAAAGTATTAAAGGTGACAGAGTTTGTTACTGTGGGCGAAGTTGCCACGATGATGGATGTGAGCTCAACCCAAATTATTTCTGCATGTATGACGTTGGGTATCATGGTTACCATGAATCAACGCTTAGACGCTGAAACCCTTTCGGTGGTGGCAGAAGAATTTGGTTACGAAGTGGAGTTTGTGACTTCTGACATTGAGGAAGCTGTTGAAGAAATTAAAGACAAACCCGAAGATTTAAAACCACGAGCGCCTATCGTTACGGTAATGGGACACGTTGATCACGGAAAAACTTCTTTACTGGATTATGTCCGAAATGCCAATGTAATTGAGGGTGAGTCTGGAGGAATCACACAGCACATAGGCGCCTATAGTGTGAAGCTTAAGAATGGTCAAAAAATCGCATTTTTGGACACTCCTGGTCACGAAGCCTTTACCGCTATGCGTGCTCGCGGAACGCAGGTTACAGATTTAGTTATTATTGTTGTAGCTGCCGATGACGACATCATGCCACAAACAAAAGAGGCAATAAGCCACGCTCAAGCGGCATCGGTGCCTATTGTTTTTGCTATCAACAAAGTGGATTTACCCACTGCAAACCCCGATAAAATTAAAGAGAGTTTGGCGGGAATGAATTTATTGGTAGAAGATTGGGGTGGTAAAATTCAGTCACACGATATTTCCGCAAAAACAGGGCAAGGAGTTGAAGAATTATTAGAAAAAGTATTACTTGAAGCAGAGCTTTTAGAATTAAAAGCCAACCCAGACAGAGCTGCACAAGGTACTATTGTAGAAGCCTTTTTGGACAAAGGTCGTGGATATGTTTCTACCATTTTGGTACAAGCAGGAACCTTGAAAATTGGTGATTATATTTTAGCAGGGCGCCACAGTGGTAAAGTACGTGCTATGCACGATGAACAAGGGCGTGAGGTTGCCGAAGCTGGACCGTCGACGCCAGTTTCTATCCTTGGACTGGATGGCGCACCGCAAGCAGGAGACAGATTTAATGTTTATAAAGACGAGCGTGAAGCCAAACAAATTGCTACTAAAAGAACGCAACTTGTTCGGGAACAATCGGTGCGAACGCAACGTCATATTACACTTGACGAAATTGGACGTCGTATTGCTTTGGGTGACGACTTTAAAGAGCTCAACATTATACTAAAAGGAGATGTAGATGGATCTGTAGAGGCATTAACCGACTCATTCCAAAAACTATCTACCGAAGAAATTCAAGTAAACATCATTCACAAAGGCGTGGGTGCCATAACAGAATCCGACGTATTGTTGGCTTCTGCATCAGACGCAATTGTGATTGGATTTAATGTGCGCCCTGTGGGAACGGCGCGTCAATTGGCAGATAAAGAGGAAATCGATATCCGAAGCTACTCCATTATTTACGATGCCATTAACGACCTCAAAGACGCTATGGAAGGCATGCTCTCACCAGAATTTAAAGAAGAGATTACAGGTAATGCCGAAATTCGAGAAACCTTTAAAATTTCCAAAATTGGAACCATTGCAGGCTGTATGGTAACTGATGGAAAAATTATTCGCAATTCTGGAGTTCGTGTAATTCGTGAGGGCGTTGTGATTCATACAGGTTCTTTAGTTTCGCTGAAACGCTTCAAAGACGACGTCAAAGAAGTGACCAAAGGTTATGATTGTGGGTTGCAAATCAAAGGGTTTAATGACATCAAAGATGGTGATGTTATAGAGGGATACCAAGAAGTTGCCGTCAAGAAAAAGTTGAAATAGACCTAAGGCTTTAACACAAAAGCAGCTTTAAATCTTCGTTTTATTAGACTCAATACTTCTAATGCTTCTCGCTCTGTCGCAAAATTCCCTGCTCTTATTTTATAGTTTGGCGTTTCAAAAACAAGTCGTGCAGGCAGGTTTGGATATAGCGTTTTAAACTCTTCTAAAACAGCAGTAGTGGACTCAAAGTTCCCATAATCAACTTGTACAGTAAAAAGCCTTTTTTTTGAAGCCTCAGTATCCAAGCGAATTTTTTCTTGTAAAAGATGAGTGAGTTTTTCAGGTGCATTTAAGTGTGTTTTGGCCTCTTGCGCAAACGTTACTACGCAAAAAAAATAAAATGCGGTTACGAATAAGTGGTCGAAGTGTGTTTTACAGCATGTCATATTAAAGACAAAAATACATCATTATTTAACTAATTTTTTGTTAAAAATGAACTAAACATATTTATTATAATACACAGATAATCAATGATTTAAATATTTATTTAGACACATTATAAATTATATTTTTAATCGTAATTGAGGTTTTTAAAATGAGGTCTGTGTCGTAATTTTGCTTCCAGATTCAAAAAATGAATTTTTACCAACAATTAACCTCTTATGCATAAGGACAGCTTTTGGGCTCACCTTCCGTTACTAATACTCTCTTTCTGTTTCAGCTTTGTTGTTGCCGCACAAGAACCCGACGTTCAAAAGGGAAAGGCATTATTTAATGCTAACTGTGCTGCATGTCACAAACTAAACAAACGCGCTGTTGGCCCTGCACTTGCTGGCGTAAGTGCAAAGTATGACAAAGAATGGCTTTACAGCTGGATTAAGAATTCAACAGCAATGGTTAAGGCTGGTGACGCACAAGCGGTTGCCATTTTTGAGGAATACAATGGCTCAGTAATGACTTCGTTTCCGCAGCTCTCTAACGAAGACATTGATAACATATTAGCTTACACAGATTACACGCCCCCTGCTCCTGTTGCAGTTGCACAACCAGCAGCTACTGCTGCCCAGGTAGAAGGCGGTTTTACTAATGACCTTATTTTAGGTGTACTTTTACTGGTGCTTGCTGTACTTGTGGTTATGCTGTTTTTGGTTACTAAATCCCTTAAGCAAATAGCTGCCGCTAACGGAATTGAGGTTTTTAGAGAAGAAAAGCCTAAGCGTACACCACTTTGGAAGGCATATGCGCAAAACCCATTTTTGGTTTTTGTTACAGTTGTGTTTTTATTACTTTCTAGTGCATATGTGGGGTATAGTTATTTGATGCAAGTGGGAATTGATCAAGGCTATATGCCAATTCAACCCATTCACTATTCACATAAAATTCACTCGGGGGACAACCAAATTGAATGTAAGTATTGTCACTCATCGGCAAGGGTATCTAAGCACTCTGGAATTCCATCGCTAAACGTGTGTATGAACTGCCACATGAATATTGCAGAGTACAACGGCGAAGAAGATTTAGAAAAAGGCTACACTAAAGAATTTTATACCAACGAAATCAAAAAGCTTTACAAAGCGGTTGGATGGGACGAAAACACCCAAAGTTACACGGGTGAAACTCAACCCGTGAAGTGGGTACGCATCCACAACCTTCCAGACTTTGTTTACTTTAATCACGCTCAGCACGTTTCGGTTGCGGGAGTTGATTGTCAAAAATGTCATGGCCCAGTAGAAGAAATGGAGATTATGTATCAGCACTCTTCACTTACCATGGGATGGTGTATAAATTGTCACCGCGAAACAAATGTGAATGTCAAAGACAACGCATACTATACTAAAATTCACGAAGAACTATCTAAAAAATACGGAGTAGAAAAACTTACTGCTGCCCAAATGGGAGGGTTAGAATGCGGTAAGTGTCACTATTAAGATTTAACATATGCCCAACCAAAAGAAATACTGGAAAAGCGAAGTTGAGCTCGATGAGCAATCTACTTTGGTGGAAGAATTAGCCCAAAACGAGTTTGCCCAAAAACTCCCTGAAGATCTTTTAGGATCTACGGAATTCCCAGATAGCGATACTTCTCGTCGCGACTTTTTAAAATACATAGGTTTCAGTACGGCTGCTGCTACTTTAGCTGCCTGTGAAGGGCCTGTGAATACCTCTATTCCTTACGTCGTTCAACCAGAACAAATTATACCAGGGATTGCAAACTATTATGCAACCGCAATAGCTGACGGCTTTGACACGGCAAGTGTGTTGATTAAAACGCGTGAGGGTCGTCCGATTAAAGTAGAAAACAATACGGATGCACCTGTGAATAATATCGCCAACGCGCGCATTCATGCGTCGGTATTGTCGTTATATGACAGTATGCGATTGCAAGGGCCAACCCAATCAGGTGTAGATGTAAGCTGGGAAACCTTAGAAGCCAATGTTGGACAGCAACTAGCACAATTGGTAGATGAAAAATCGCCTGTTGCGCTTATTACGCCTTCGCTCGCAAGCCCTACTACAGCACAAATTATTAGTAATTTTCAAGTAAAGTTTCCTAACGTAACGCACTATGCTTACGATGCTGTTTCTGAAACTGCTGCGCTCAATGCTTTTGAACAAGCATATGGCAAACGTGCACTTCCAAGCTATGACTTTAGCAAGGCTACCTGCATTGTTTCTATCGGAGCAGATTTCTTAGGCGATTGGCAAGGTGGTGGTTTTGAATCGGGATATGCCAAAACTCGTGTGCCCAAAGGTAAAAAAGGCAAAGCTAAAATGTCAAAACATTATCAGTTTGAGGCAAATATGACTTTGTCTGGCGCCAATGCTGACTATCGTTTTCCGACATCGGCTACTGAGCAACAATTTGTGCTTGCAGCCCTTTATGGTGCGTTGACCAATCAATCTTTTCCAACACCACTTTCAACTGAGCGTATTAAAAAAGTAGCAAAAATTGCTGCTGAACTTAAAGCTGCTGGTGATGGTGCGGTTGTGGTTACAGGTCTTCAAAACGAAGATGCTCAACGGGCTGCTTTGGCAATAAATCAAGCATTAGGTTCTGCTGTTATTGATATTCAACACAACACCCAATTGCGTCAAGGAGACGCAAGCGTGATAAGTCAGCTTGTAAACGATTTGAGCGCTGGAAAAATTGGCGGTGTAATTATGGCGGGTGTAAATCCTGCATATACATTGCCTAACGCCGATGCTTTTGTTGCAGGACTTAAAAAAGCAAAGCTATCGGTTACCTTTAGCATGAAAAATGACGAAACAGCCATTCACAGTCAGTGGGTTGCTGCTGTGCCACACTACCTAGAGTCTTGGGGAGATGTTGAGATGAAAACAGGGTATTTTGCACTTACGCAACCAACCATCCGTCCACTATTTAACACCAAACAATTTCAAGATGTGTTGTTGTCCCTTTCTGGAAGCACACAGAAACACGATGATGCAATTAAAGCATATTGGTCTTCAAATATATTAAGCGGCACATCTTTTAATGAAGCCTTACACGACGGATATGTTGTAACAAAAAAAAGGGATAATTTACGATACAGCGACAACGTTAATGCACTTGTACAACGACTTGCTCGTGCTAAAGCAAAGGCAGGTTTAGAATTGCATTTGTACACTAAAACAGGGATAGGCGATGGACAACAAGCTAACAACCCTTGGCTTCAAGAATTTCCAGATCCAATCTCACGTGTTACTTGGGATAATTATCTTACTGTTTCCAAAGCAGATGCCGAGGCACTTGGGCTTAAAAACATCAATCAATCCGATGGAGCATTAGACGGCAGCATTGCCGAAATTGCGCTTAACGGAACAACAATAAAAGCCCCCGTGCTAATTCAACCAGGACAGGCAAAAGGAACAGTTGGTCTCGCATTGGGATATGGAAAAACTGCGGGAATGAAATCCGAAATGCAAGTAGGAACAAACGCGTATCCTTTATATAATAACTTTAATCCAGTGCAAACGGTTATAGTTTCTGCTACTGACAGCATGCATGAATTTGCGTGTACCCAGTTACAAAACACCTTAATGGGTAGAGGCGAGATTGTTCGTGAAACCACACTTGAGATTTTTAATACCAAAGATGCCAAGTACTGGAACCCAATGACGCAGGTTTCACGTGATCATGTTGAAGTGGACGTAACATCGCAAGAAGCCGACATGTGGCAACCTTTTGATCGTTCCATTGGGCATCATTTTAATTTGTCGATTGACCTAAATGCTTGTACAGGCTGTGGTGCATGTGTGATTGCGTGTCATGCTGAAAACAACGTCCCAGTAGTTGGAAAACGTGAAATTCGCAAATCACGTGATATGCACTGGTTGCGTATTGATCGTTATTACTCTGCAGAAGAGACTTTTGAAGCAGATTTAGAAAAAGTAGATAACATCAGTGGATTAGGCGAATCGCTTTCTACTTTTGGTAAAATGGAAGACCCTTCTGCAAATCCGCAGGTAACCTTTCAACCCGTAATGTGTCAGCACTGTAATCATGCACCTTGTGAAACGGTTTGTCCTGTGGCTGCAAGCTCGCATGGTCGTCAAGGGCAAAACCACATGGCGTATAACCGCTGTGTGGGAACACGCTATTGTGCCAACAACTGCCCGTACAAAGTACGTCGCTTTAACTGGTTCTTGTACAACAAAAACGATGAATTTGATTATCACATGAACGACGACTTGGGTCGTATGGTACTTAACCCAGATGTAGTAGTGCGCTCTAGAGGAGTTATGGAAAAATGTTCATTCTGTATACAAGGCACTCAGTCTGTTATTTTAAAGGCTAAGAATGAAGGTAGAGAAGTTGAGCCAAATGAATTTAACGATGCAGTGGCTTGTTCAGCTGCATGTTCAACTGGAGCATTAAGTTTTGGAGACATTAATAATGAGAAAAGTGATGTCTATCAAAGAAAACAAGATGACAGAGTTTATCATCTTTTAGAATATGTTGGAACTAAGCCAAACGTATTTTATCACACAAAGATTAGAAACACTGATAAAGATAAAAGTATATAATGGGTCATTACGAAGCACCAATTAGAAAACCTTTAGTTACTGGTAATAAAACTTACCACCAGATCTCTGTTGATGTAGCTAAACCTATTGAGGGTCAAGCTAACAAGCAATGGTGGATTGTGTTTTCTATCTCAATGGTCTTATTTCTATGGGGTGTAGGATGTATGATATATACAATCTCTACAGGAATTGGAGTTTGGGGATTAAATAAAACTGTTGGATGGGCTTGGGACATAACAAACTTTGTATGGTGGATTGGTATCGGACATGCTGGTACCCTGATTTCTGCAGTACTACTTCTTTTCAGACAAAAATGGAGAATGGGTATTAACAGATCAGCTGAGGCTATGACAATATTTTCAGTAATGCAAGCAGGTCTTTTCCCTTTAATACACATGGGAAGACCTTGGCTAGCATACTGGGTCTTACCTATACCAAATCAATTCGGATCATTATGGGTTAATTTTAATTC
>DLPY01000044.1 GCA_002478685.1 Flavobacteriaceae bacterium UBA7446 | reverse complement strand
TCAGTTCATTCTTTATATATAATCATACAGCGAACTATAGGAAAAATTTTTCCATACTTAAATTGAAATGGATATCTTTGAAATCAAATCATTATAAAAAGACTAAGAATGGCAAAATCTCAACAGACATTTAACAAAAGTGAAAAAGAGAAGAAACGTCTAAAAAAACGTGAAGAAAAACGTAAAAAAATGCAAGCTCGAAGAGCTGAAGCAAAAGAAAACGGAAAAAAAGGGATAGAATTTGCCTACGTCGATCACAATGGTCATTTAACAGATACTCCACCAGACCCATCATTGAAGGTAGATATTGAATTAGAGGACATTTCAATTAGTGTTCAAAAATCAGAAGCAGTAGAAATTGATCCAGTGAGAATTGGTAAAGTTTCTTTTTCAGATTCTTCCAAAGGATTTGGTTTTATTATCGATTCAGAAAATCAAGAAAAGTATTTTACCCATATCAGTGGAATTATTGATCAAATATCAGAAAATGATGAAGTTACATTTGAGCTTGAAAAAGGAATGAAAGGAATGAATGCTGTAAAAGTAACCTTACTTAAATAACCATTTTCGAGCCAATTATAAAGATTCTGAATCAATACTATGAATCATAATCGATTTAAAATATCTTTTGTTTTTATTCTTTTTTAATTATTTTTATTACGTTAAATAATATTAAAAATGAATAAACAATCCTCTCTTTTATCCCTTCTAATTTTTTCTCTTTTTGTGATTTTTAATCTACAGGCTCAAGAGAAAAAGGCAAATACATATAATGGACTTCAGTTTCGAAATATAGGACCTGCTATGACCTCTGGAAGAATTGCAGACATTGCGATTCATCCTGATAATGAAAATATTTGGTATGTGGCTGTTGGTTCTGGTGGTGTATGGAAAACCACAAATGCTGGAACAACTTGGAATCCGCTTACAGATAGCCAACCGTTTTATTCAACAGGTACCATTGCATTAGATCCAAACAACACCAACACCGTATGGTTGGGTACAGGAGAAAATGTTGGGGGTCGTCATGTAGGTATTGGACACGGCATTTATGTAAGTTTAGATGGGGGTAAGACATGGAACAACAAGGGCTTGAAAAAATCAGAGCATATTTCAAAAATTATTGTGCATCCCGATAACCCAAGTATCATTTGGGTAGCTTCACAAGGACCGCTTTGGAGTTCTGGAGGCGAGCGTGGATTGTATAAATCTACTGATGGCGGTGCTTCTTGGAAACAAACCATAGAGCTAGACGAGTGGACAGGTGTAACAGATATAGTCATTGACCCAAGAAATCCAGATGTGTTGTATGCTGCAAGTTGGCAACGTCATCGCAATGTAGCTGCCTATATGGGCGGTGGACCTGGGACGGCCTTGTATAAGTCTGTTGATGGTGGAGATACATGGCGAAAACTTACAACAGGTTTGCCCAAAGTTCATATGGGGAAAATCGGTCTGGCAATTTCATCTCAAAAACCAGATGTATTGTATGCTGCTATAGAGTTGGAACGTCGAAAAGGAGCGGTGTACCGCTCAGAAAATGGTGGTGAAAGTTGGACAAAAATGTCTGATACCGTTTCTGGTGGTACAGGCCCACACTATTATCAAGAGCTAATTGCCTCGCCACATGTGTTTGATAAGCTCTTTTTGATGAACAATTATGTGTTGGTTTCAGAAAATGGGGGGAAAACCTTCTATCAGATGAACGAATCAAAAAAGCACGTGGACAGCCACGCTATGGTATTTAAAGCTAACGACCCCAATTATATTTTAGTGGGCACAGATGGCGGTCTGTACGAAACTTTTGACAACACTCAAAACTGGAAATTTGTAAACAACCTTCCGCTAACGCAATTTTATAAGCTGGCGGTAGATGATGCCTATCCATTTTATAATATTTTTGGTGGCACACAAGACAATAACACGCAGGGTGGTCCCTCAAGAACCTTTAGGAGTAATGGCATTGCCAATGCCGATTGGTTTGTGTTGTTGGGTGGAGATGGACACCAACCTGCCACCGAGCCAGGAAATCCGGATATTGTGTATGCACAATCGCAGGAAGGAAACCTATACCGCGTAGATCGTACCACAGGAGAGGCAGTGTATATACGTCCCCAAAATGGGCTTGACGAAGCTTATGAGCGATTTAATTGGGATGCACCTATTTTGGTCAGTCAGCATGACCCAAAGCGCTTATATTTTGGTTCGCAGCGATTGTGGCGTTCTGAAAATAGGGGTGATAGTTGGTCGCCGATTTCTTCAGATTTAACCAAAAACGAAGAGCGTCTATCGCTTCCAATTATGGGACGTCAACAAAGTTGGGATGGCGCTTGGGATGTAGATGCCATGTCAACCTATAATACGCTTACTTCATTGGCAGAATCTGCTCAAGATGAAAATATTTTATATGCGGGTTCCGATGACGGATTGCTACATACCACAAAAGATGGCGGATCTACGTGGAGCTCAAAAACTGTGGGTAAACTTCCAGGTGTTCCTGCTACAGCTTTTATAAATGACATTAAGGCTGATTTATTTGATGCCAATGTTGCGTATGTAGCATTAGACAATCATAAATTTGGAGACTACAGTCCTTATTTACTTAAAACAACCAATGGAGGAAAGTCGTGGAAATCCATAGCAAATGGTATTCCAGACGGCACGCTTGTTTGGCGATTGGTGCAAGACCATATCAATCCTAATCTATTGTTTTTAGGTACTGAATATGGCGTATATATAAGCTTAAATCAAGGAGAAAAATGGCATAAGTTTAGCAAAGGAATACCTACTATTTCGGTACGAGATTTAGCGATACAAAAGCGCGAAAATGACCTTATAGCCGCCACTTTTGGGCGCAGTTTTTATGTGTTGGATGATTATAGTCCACTCCGTGAAATTACGGAAGAAAAACTTGCGCAAGGAGCACAACTATTTCCCGTTAAAAACGCATTGCAGTACATTCAAATTCGTGGAGGCACTTCCAGTCAAGGTGCTTCTTTTTTTACATCAAAAAATCCACCTTACGGCGCACAGTTTACTTATTATGTGGCTGAAGACATTAAGACCCTTCAAGCAGCGCGTAAAAAAACGGAAAAGGAACTAAATAAAAGTAAGCAAGATGTTCCATTTCCAGGTTGGGACGAACTAGATGCTGAACTAAACGAGCAAAAAGCTTTGGCACTGTTACGCATAACCAATTCTAACGATGAAGTAGTTGCTGAGGTTTTAGGAGAATATAATAAGGGCGTTCATCGCGTATCTTGGGACTTACGCCAAACCATGCCTTCGGCAATTGATATCGAGTCTGATAAAGACCGTGGACGTGGGCTTCGGATCAATGTCCCTGAAGGACTATATGCTGTACAATTGTTCAAAAAGCATCACGGAGTATTGACTTCATTAGCTAAAAAGCAAACTTTTGAAGTGAAACGCATCCGCCAAAATGTTTTGGAGAATCCAGAGTTAGCATCCCACGACGAATATGCTCAGAAACTAAATGCACTATTTGTTCGTGTGGAACACATGCGTAAGAAGTTTGATGTCACTAAGAAAAAAATTAAGGCATTAAAAAGTGGCTTGTCTTACACGCAAGGGCAACCACAAGAACTGCATCAGTTGGTTTATAATTTAAGAGAGCAGCAATTAGCACTTGATAAGCAAATCAACGGTAGTCTTGCTAAAAAAGAAATAGGAGAAAAGGATACACCAACCCTTTCAAATAGATTATCGGTGGCTTCACGCGGATTTTATCGCAACACCTACGGTCCTACCAAAATGCATATGGAAAGCTTTGATATGGCAGTTGCTTTAGCCGATGCGTTGTCCGTTAAAGTGGATGCTTTGGCTGTAAATGCTAATGCCGTCGTTGCTAAAGCAGTAGCAGCAGGCGCGCCTGTTATTCTGGAGTAACATCATCCACCAATAAACCCACTACCAACGAGTAGCTTTTAATCCCTTCTTGTTGGTGGTTTGTTTTTAGGAATTGGTCGTAGCTTTTTTTAAAAAGGGGTTCAAACGGATTTTTATACTGCTGCCAAAAGGCACGCACTTCTTGAAAGTGTGCTATAACCCCTTTAGGAACAGATTGATACTGTTCTTTTGCCATGTTAATATCGTAACGATATAAAGCATTGGAGAGATACTGAAACGCCAACATATTTCCAGCGTAAGCAACCAACACGTTTTCAGATGCTGTACTTGCTTTAATGCTTATAAAATTTGCTTCATCTTCTGCGGCGTAGCCCCACTGATGTGCAATTTCATGACATGCGGTAGTAATGATTTTCAGCTTGGGCTGGAGTGTATTTACTTGCGCTTCGTGTGTAAAGGGATTGGCATATCCGCCAAATCCCATATAACTCAACACTGTTGGGAAAAGCGTCGCTTTTGCCTTGCCATCAATTCTTTGCGGTCGAAACGCAGATGCTTTCATCGTTTCTGTAGCTAATGCTAAAATATTTTGAGTAGATGCATCAATACTTACTTTTTTTTCTGGAGCTGTAGTTAGTTTATTGTGAAGCTCGGTTAGTTTTTCTGCATAATGGGTTGTAGCTTGATTAAGTTGTTCCACAGATAGCGTATAGGGTAACTGACGTTGCTCACGCATGGGCACCTTAAAATAATGTAGTCCCCACGAGGTATAAAACAACACCACTACCAATGCGATAATTGATAATGCCTTCCAAAAATGCCTTCTCAAGGAAAATTTCCTCAAAGACCACAATCCAAAAAGGATGGCAATACAATAGCCTATATCTCCAACGGAAAAAGGAAATCTTGCCCAAAGCCATTGGTTTAGATATGAAATAGGGGGATATAAGAAGCCTTCGTAATACTGTTCAACCCAAAGTGGTTTATACTTAACTATGGATAAACCAACAAAATATAGTACAACGCCCAAAAAAAACCAGCGATGTGTTAACCGGCTCATTCCGACCGCACTTCCACAATTTCCACCTCAAAAATTAGGGTAGTATTAGGAGGTATAACCGAATTTCCCTCGCCATAGGCGATGTTAGAGGGTAGGTAAAGCGTGGCTTTTTCACCTTCCTTTAAAAGCGACAACCCTTCTTTAAACCCTGCAATAAGTGAAACTTCAGGGTCTACGCGCGCCTCGATAGGACTATAACCACCACGGTTATCACGTCGCGAATCGTACATATCATAAGCTTTTGCCACTGCTGCTATAGAAGTGTCTAGCAGTTTTCCATCTTCAAAATAAACGGCATAGTGTGTAAATGCCGTAACTCCCGGTACTACTGCAGTACCCTCTGTTTTGTTGGTAATCACATATGAAAGTCCGCTTCTTGTTTTGGTAGCTTGTGCTTTTAGTTCGTTAAGTGCAGCAGCTTTATCTAGTTTAGCCTTCTCAAACTTTACGATTTTAGCTGCTTTTCTTTCTTCAATTCCTTCAAAGTACGAGTCAAAAACTTTTTCCGCCTTAAATTTTCTTGCATCACTTCCTTTTCTAATGATTTCTACGGCAATAATGGTGTCATTTTGTTGGATAGAATCCACCACATTTTGTCCCTTTATCACACGGCCAAAAACGCTGTGCTTTCCATCTAACCAAGGAGTCTCTTTGTGTGTAATAAAAAACTGACTTCCGTTGGTATTTGGACCTGCATTTGCCATCGACAATACACCTGGACCATCATGATTGAGGTCATCAACGAATTCATCTTCAAACTTGTACCCTGGACCACCTTGCCCTGTTCCGGTAGGATCACCGCCTTGTATCATGAAATTTGCAATAACACGGTGAAAAACAATCCCGTTATAGTAAGGTTTTCCTTTGTGTATACTGTCTACTTGATTATTGGTGCCCTCGGCTAAAGAAACAAAGTTTGCAACCGTATTTGGGGTTTTATCGTATGTAAGTTGGACAAGGATATTGCCTTTATTGGTTTTTATGTCGGCGTAAAGCCCTTTATCTAACCCCTTTTTTGAAGTAGAACAGCCTATACATACAAAGAGGATTGCAATGAAAAATGTGATTTGTTTAATCATAATTAAATTTTGATAGTTGAAATGTACAAAAAACAAGTAATTTAATGACTAGCAAAAAATGCGCGCAATGAGTCAATAAAATAGCTTTCGGTTTGTTTTAATGATCGTTTTGAAACTCCACCTGCAGCATTGATGTGTCCGCCGCCGTCAAAAAAGGTTTTAGCAAATGTATTTACAGCTAAATTTCCTTTACTCCTAAACGAAAGTTTTACCACATCTTCATGCCGGTATTCAACCATTATTACTGCTATTTGAATGCCTGAAACCGATAAGCCATAGTTTACAAACCCTTCGGTATCGCCTTTTTGGAAATTGCATTCATCTAGTTCGTCTTGGCATAAGGTAATGTATGCTGTGTTAACATCGTTTAAAAAAACCATATTTCGCAACGCAATGCCTAATAATTTTAATCTATCTGGACGCGCAGTATCTTTAATTTTCTCGTGAATATAACTGTGATTTACCCCACAATCCATAAGCTCAGCAACTGATCTATGTGTGCTTGATGTAACACTTGGAAACTTAAACGAACCGGTGTCGGTCAAAATGCCAGTATAAATACAGGTGGCAACTTCTTTGTTGATACAATTCTTTTTACCTAGTCTATCAATAATTTGATATACCAATTCACAGGTAGAGCCAATGGTTGGTTCGGAAAATATTAAATCCGCATAATTGTCAGGTTCTTGGTGGTGGTCAATCATAATTTTTTTCGCCTTGCTTTTGGTAACACGATCGCCCATGTCATCAATACGCTTAAGTGTGTTAAAATCAAGCGTAAAAATAAAATCTGCCTCTGCAATAAGCTTGTTGCCTTTTTTTTGCGCATTTTCATAAATGATAACGTCTTCATGTCCAGGCATCCAATGCAAAAATGTAGGATAGGCATTAGGCGCAAGAACCGTTGCCGCATGTCCAAGCTGACGCATTACATTTTGCCACGCTAAGGCGCTTCCCATGGCATCGCCATCAGGGTTTTTATGGGGTATGATAACCATTTTTGACGGGGTTTCTAACCATTGTGCCAATTGGTGAAGTTGTAATTCAATCATTAAACAAAGATAGGTATTGTGAGCGTTTCTTATGCTTTTTGTACATTTGAGTTTCATTCATCACATGTGCGATTATCATTTTTAAAACAACGAAAAAACCGTCGATTTAATTACACTCCCAGATATTATAAGGGAAAACAATCTGTAAATCCCTATGCGTTTGGTTCTACTTTTGAGCAGTACCGCGACACGCCCAACAACAACGACTTTGGTGCCCATTGGCGTGATGCTCGTGATATGAGTCGAAATAGAAGAAATCGAAGTGTTTCGCCCCGATTGTTACTTATCATAGCGGTTTTGCTATTGCTAGCACTTTATGTGTTAGATTTTGATCTATCAATTTTTTAGTGCTTATGATTGATATCATTCGATTGCTTCCAGACCATGTAGCCAATCAAATTGCTGCAGGCGAGGTAGTACAACGCCCTGCCTCTGTGGTAAAAGAATTGCTTGAAAATGCGATTGATGCCGGTGCTACGCGTATTTCACTTATTGTTAAAGAAGCTGGAAAAGCACATATTCAAGTAGTGGATAACGGTAGGGGCATGAGCGAAACGGATGCCAGAATGTGTTTTGAACGACACGCTACCTCCAAAATTGAAAAAGCTGACGACCTTTTTAATATAAACACTAAAGGGTTTCGCGGCGAAGCAATGGCGAGTATTGCTGCTGTAGCACAGGTTCAACTCGTAACCAGAACCAAAGCGGATGATTTGGGTGTTCGGATAACTATTGAGGGCTCCGAAGTAACACACCAACAGCGCACCAACGCTGCTGAAGGAACTTCTGTTTCTGTAAAAAACTTGTTTTTTAACATTCCAGCACGGCGTAATTTTTTAAAATCTACCGCGGTAGAATTTCGTCATATTACAGATGAATTTCACCGTGTGGCGTTGGTGCATCACGATATTCACTTTGAATTGTTACACAACGGCACAGAGGTATTTCAGTTGCCACCAACCACTTCTCGGCAACGTATTGTGCACGTGTTTGGACCAAAATTTGACGAACGCTTAGTTCCTGTGGAGGAAACTACCGAATTGGTAAAAATAAACGGCTTTGTGCTCAAACCAAGTTTTGCAAAAAAATCACGCCATCAACAGTTTTTCTTTGTTAACAACCGATATATCAAAAGCGGTTATTTGCATCATGCCGTAATTTCAGCGTTTGAGGGCTTGCTTTCGCCCAATCATAAGCCGGGCTATTTTTTGTATTTAGATGTACCTCCAAATCATTTGGACATTAACATACACCCTACCAAAACAGAAGTAAAATTTGAGGATGAACATGCCCTTTATGCTGTGCTTCGTGCTGCCATAAAACACAGTTTGGGGCAGTTTAGCATTGCACCTGTTTTGGATTTTTCAAAAGACAATACTTTAGAGACTTCTTATGCGCAGCATAAAGTTGCTCCTGTTGCGCCTCGGGTTTCTGTTAACCCAAACTTTAACCCCTTTGCCCAGACATCAAAACCCCAACACTTTAAAAAATCAGTTTCCTTTGATGATGTTATTCCAGAAAAAATCGCAGAACCAATTTTGCCGCTATCAACAGATAAGGTTACAGTTTCGTTTCAATATGCCCAAAAATTTCTTATTGCACCACACCAAAATGGCGTAATTGTGGTGCATCAACGTAGGGCGCACGAAAGAGTGTTATATGAAGGTTATATGCATGCTTGGGAAACCAAAGAGGTGCTCTCACAAACTTTAGCAGTTCCGCTTGTACTAACGCTTGATACACCAAGTATTGGCGCCTTAAACTCACATCGCGAGGCACTGGAAGGAATGGGTTTTGCAATTGCAAATGCTGTTGATGATACTATAAAATTTTCTGCCATACCTGATGTGTTTGCCATAGAGGATATTCCTCATTTTTTGCAGCAATGGCTGACACAGACCACAAATGGCACAGTTCATGCATTTTTGCAACGTGATGTTATGGCGCGTTCGTTGGCAAAACAACAGAGTATTCCTTCCGGACGCAGTTTGGCACCGCACGAACAAATAGAATTGATACACAAACTTTTATCTTGTAAAGAATCCGATCGCACCCCTGAAGGAAAGGCAACTTTTAGGGTGTTGTCATTACAAGAGTTAGACCGCTTCTTTTCACCATGAGAAATATTCCAGACATTATCAAGCACCTGATAATTATCAATGTGCTGATTTTCATTGGAAGTCAGTTTATTGGGGAGTTTGCATATGACGTTTTGGCATTGCATTATCCCAAAAACGACTTATTTTTCATATGGCAAGTGCTTACGCATATGTTTATGCATGGAAGCATTTCACATATTTTGTTCAATATGTTTGGGCTTTGGATGTTTGGTTCGCCTTTGGTACAAATGTGGGGCAAAAACAAGTTTCTATTTTTTTATATCTCTACTGGAGTTGGAGCGGCCGCGCTGCAGTTGTTGGTGTACCACCTTCAAATCCAAGGGTGGGTAGATGAGTTAGTTCTGCAAGGGTATTCGCTTGACGAAATTTACAATTCATTGCAACAACAAACACAATCCTTGTTTCACGTTCGCATGGTGGGCGCATCGGGAGCATTGTACGGCGTTTTGGTCGCCTTTGCCTTTATGTTTCCAAATACTGAGTTGATGCTTATCTTTTTACCTATTCCAATTAAAGCAAAATACTTTGTGCCACTTATTCTTTTGATGGATTTGTTTTTTGGATTTTCATCCTATTCTATGGGTCCTATTGCGCATTTTGCCCATGTGGGCGGAGCCATTACCGGATTCTTGATGATGTGGTATTGGAAACGCAATCAGTTTAACCAAAACCGTTGGAACTGATGGATTTGTGGCAGAACATACGACTTAGATACACTAAATTTAATGTGATGGAACGCCTTATTGCTATAATGGCGTTGCTCTTTGTTGTGCCGCTATTGCTTAACACGTTTTTGTTTTTGTTCAATAGCTCTTTATCTAATTGGCTGACATTTTTTGAACTTTCTGCAGATATTAATACGGTACTCACCCGTCCTTGGACTATCATCACCTATGGTTTTTTTCATGGCTCGCTGGGACATATTTTTTGGAATATGCTCTTGCTTTATATCGCTGGCGGTTTGATGCTCAATTTATTTAAAGCACGCTTGTTGCTCAACACCTTTTTTGTTGGTATTGTTGTAGGCGGATTGATTTACTTGCTTTCTTATAATATATTTCCTGTGTTTCAGTCTAGATCTTCTATGCTCATTGGGAGTTCTGCAGGGGTCATGGCAATTTTGGTATTTATGGCATCTTATATGCCAAATTCTCCCATACGAGTGTTTATGTTTTCTGTACCCTTAAAATACATTGCACTACTGTTTGTTTTTTTAGATGTAGTACAAATTCCAACATCAAATGCAGGAGGGCATATTGCCCATTTGGGTGGCGCACTTTGGGGTTATCTATATCAGCGTGAATTTTTAAAAGGAAACGATATTGGCGCTTGGTTTATGCGACTGATAGATGTATTTACATCCCTTTTTAACGCATCAAAACCCAAAAAAAAGACGACTAAAAGAGCCCGTAGCACTAAAACCGAGTCAGAGGTTGATCAAAAAAAGATAGATGCTATTTTGGATAAAATTGCTGCGTCTGGTTATGAAAGCCTAACCAAAGCCGAAAAGGAATACCTGTTCCGCGCAGGAAAGCAGTAATCACCCTTCAAAAAATGAGAATACACAACCGCCGTAGCTCCTGGCTTCTGTAAAACGATTGAGGTCTGATAGTTCTATTTGCTCGGAGTGTTCTATGATAAGAAGTCCATCTTTCTGTAACGCATTTTTAGTAAAAATAGCATTTGCTAAAACACGATATTCTTCTTTGGAAAAGGCATAAGGAGGATCAGCGAAAATAAAGCTGTAGCTTGTGGTTATCTGCTCTAAAAAGCTCAATACAGTGGCACGGACAACCAAAATTGGAAGTGCTAGCTCCTTTGCGGTTTGCGATATAAATTTGGTACATGCTATATTTTTATCCACAGCTACAATCTCTTTAGCTCCGCGTGAGGCAAATTCATAGCTAATGCTTCCAGTCCCTGCAAACAAATCCAAAACGGCTGTTACTTCAAAAGCATATTGGTGCATTAAAATATTGAAAAGTGCTTCTTTAGCCCTGTCTGTAGTGGGGCGTACAGGAAGGTTTTTTGGTGGATGTATACGCCTTCCTTTTTGAGTTCCTGAAATGATGCGCATTAGGCCAAATTTAGAACACAAAAGTCTTGGTGGGCATGCAGTCTTGGCGTTTCAAATAGCAAGTTATGCTCAGGTGAGAGGAAGTTTAAACTACGCACAAACGTGTGAAGCTCTTTGTAGTTGGCGTCATCGGAAACAATGTCCCCAGCTACAAATAAGGGTACCTCATTGGGACTTACATTATTTTCCTTTGCCGATAGCAGCATATAGTAGGCAACGTCTTTTGGATTAGCAGCTTCAAAACAATTATAAAATTGAAGTTTTTTGTCTCTTAGAAGTGCTACATGCAAATGGTTATTTTCTTTGTATAAACTCCATACCAATTCACCGTCAGCTTTGCTGTGCGATGCTAATGCTTGTAGCCAAATGCTAACCGCATGGTAATATTTAAATGCTCCAAAGGAATCTATCAACAGATTGTTTACATTTACAAATGGCACATAAACGCATACCCAATCTGCATTTGGAAGAATGTCATAAGCAACAAAATCATTTGCTTCAATAGCAATGTCTTTTTGGACGTATTCATGTAGCGAGTTTTCTTCAAACAGAGATTTTGGTACTAGAGTAGCCAAATTATTTTCAACGCTGCAACGCACTTCTTTAAATGATTTTTCTAGAAGTTGTTGTGTCTTAAGTACACTGAAAATTTCTTCATGTAGTTTTTCAATGGGGGTGTGGTTTGTAAACTTTTTGTGAACTACTGGAGTGGCCTTCTGGGTTTTGATGTTATGGGTAAAAAAAGAAAGTCCACCCACGTGTATGTGAATGGACAAAAAGGTACTCGTTTTAGATTTTTTATTATTGTGTTCCTGCATCGTAAATGGTAGGCCAATTTCCGTTGGTGCTAACCTCAGAAAGTGAACCCAAAATAATGGCTGGGCCATTTACACCATCCACAGAAACGGTTGCTTTTTCTTGTTCTAACAAATACGCGTTTTGATCGTGTAGCACAACTTCTTTATCTACACTTACTTCAAATACGGGCACTTGATATCCGTTTTTATCAATAACATCTGCCTTCATGTTAAACGTAGCGTCTACGCCTTTTACGGGTACATTTGCCATGTTTTTATAGTGGTCAGAAGTGTCAAAAAGTGAGTCTTTCACTGAGGCAAACCCAAGAGTATCAATAATTTGCACTTCTTTAAGCATATCGATTCTATATATACGGTCGTATTCTAAATAACTGGAATCTCTTTTTTCGATAAGTACATATTGAGCTGTATCCACAAATTCCACTAAGCTTTTAAAGTCTTGGGCATAAACACCAATTACACTTTTGTGCGCTATTTGCGCACTACCAATATCTTTTAGGGTACGGATAACATCCGCATAGCGTTCGGTTTTGACTTTATTGAATTGAATGGGCTCGTAAATGGAATTGTATAGCTTGTAGCCAAAGAAGACAATAAGTATCCATAGCACCGGGAGTAAGATTTTTTTCATGTGAACGTATGATTCTTGATGCCAACAAAATTACAATTTTTTTCCTTCCCTACGGCTTTACATAAAACATTCCTACTTTTAGCCAATGAATTTATCCGCTTTTGTTTCACGATTAAAACAAAACTTTCCATTTGCACCCACACCCACTCAAGGTCAAGCCCTTCAAGACTTGGCAGCATTTTTATCATCACCTGCTGATAACGAGGTGTTTATACTTAAAGGATTTGCTGGTACTGGGAAAACCACACTTATTGGGACATTGGTGAAGTCTATTAGCGCTATTCGCTATAAAAGCGTGCTACTGGCACCCACAGGACGTGCTGCAAAAGTCATGGCAGCGTACACTAACCACCCTGCACATACCATTCATAAGCGCATTTATTTTGCGCAACAAGAGCGTCAAGGAAATTTAAAATTCAAACTTCAAAAAAATAAATCTAAGCGCACACTTTTTTTAGTCGATGAGGCGTCTATGATTGCCGATCAACAACAGCAAAGTAAACTTTTTGAAAACGGCTCACTTTTGCACGACCTTATTCACTACGTCCATTCTGGCGATGATTGCAAGCTTTTGTTGGTAGGTGATACCGCCCAACTTCCTCCTGTACACACCGAATTAAGCCCTGCCTTAGATACTAGAGTATTGACCACGGAACACGGACTTACGCCACACGAAATTGAACTCAATGAGGTGGTTCGACAGGGAAAAGATTCTGGGATTTTATTTAACGCTACCCGAATTCGGCAGCAACTTACCTCGGGGCAAACCACTCAATTTCAGTTTGTTTTGGCTCGATTTCCAGATATTGTTAGACTTCAAGATGGCTACGAAATTCAAGATGCTATTGAAGAAGCATTCCGTACAGTGGGGAGGGAAGAAACGGCCTGTATTGTACGTTCCAACAAACGTGCCAACGGGTACAACAAACAAATTCGTACCCAAATTTTGGGCAAAAAACCTGAACTTGACACAGGCGATTTGATTATGATAGTCAAAAACAATTACCATTGGCTTGCTCCAGATTCGGGTCCTGGTTTTATCGCTAACGGCGATATTGTAGAGGTACTTTCAGTGAAGGCTGTAAAAGAATTGTACGGTTTTACATTTGCGGAAGTCCATATTCGTATGCTTGATTATCCCGATCAAGAACCTTTTGACACCGTTTTTATTTTGGATACCCTTGAGTCCGACTCCCATGCGCTTTCGTTTGAGGACAACTCAAAACTGTATCAAGCCGTCAGAGAAGATTACGCGCACTTGCCACAATACAAACAGTATTTGAATGTCAAAAATAGTCCGTTTTTTAATGCCCTACAGGTTAAACATGCGTATGCCTTTACCTGTCATAAGGCGCAAGGAGGGCAATGGAAGCGGGTATTAGTTGAGCAGCCGTATTTGCCCGATGGTTTGGACGCCAATTATTTTAGGTGGTTATACACGGCAATTACCCGTGCCACCGAAACACTTTTTTTAATTGGCTTTTATGATGATTATTTTGAACAGGAATGAATTGCCTATTTTTGCCCTATGCGTATTATTGCTGTTATTCCTGCACGATTTGAAGCCCAACGCTTTCCGGGCAAACTCCTGGCCGATCTGAATGGGAAAACGGTACTGCAACGTACCTATGAGGCGGTTGTAAATACACATTTATTTGATGCCGTTTGGGTGGCTACTGATTTCGACGAAATCGAAACACATATAAAATCATTGGGGGGAAAGGTGTTTCGTAGCACTATAGACCACGATTGCGGTAGCAATCGAGTGGCAGAATGTGTGCAAGACATGGACGCCGATTTGGTGATTAACGTACAAGGCGATGAGCCGTTTATTTCTCAAAAAGCCCTTTCAGATTTGATAAAGGCCTTTAAAAACGATACTGCCAAAACCATTGATTTGGCATCGCTGATGATACCCATTTGGAAAAAAGAAGATTTGGAAAACCCTAATGTGGTAAAAGTAGTTACCGACCAGCAGGGTAGGGCGTTGTATTTTTCACGTGCGCCTATTCCGTTTATGCGTGCTGAAGGTCAAGCATTTCGCCATGTGGGGATTTATGCTTTTAGAAAATCAGCTTTACTCGATTTTTATGCACAAGTACCAACTCCATTAGAATTGGCAGAAAAAATAGAAGCCATTCGCTATTTGGAAATGGGAAAAGTGATGCAAATGTTGCCTACTGATTTTGTGGGTGTGGGCATTGACACCCCGCAAGATTTGGAACGTGCTAAGGTGTTACTCGGTTAGCACCATGGAATGATAGACATTTTGCACGTCGTCGTCTTCCTCAATTTTTTCAATTAGTCTTTCTACTTCTTCGGCGGCTTCTCCAGAGAGGGTAGTAGTAGTGGTGGGAATACGCTCAAACCCAGAAGAGAGAATTTCGATTTCACGACTTTCCAACTCTTTTTGAATGGCGCCAAAGCACTCAAAAGGTGCATAGAGCAAAATACCGTCTTCGTCTACAAACACTTCATCCACGCCAAAATCGATAAACTCCAGTTCTAACTCCTCGGCGTCTAACCCCTCGTTGGGAATACGGAAATTACAGCTGTGGTCAAACATAAATTCCACCGAACCCGAGGTGCCTAAATTACCATTACATTTGTTAAAATAGCTGCGAATATTGGCAACCGTGCGGTTGTTGTTGTCTGTGGCAGTTTCTACCAGCACGGCAATGCCGTGCGGCGCATAGCCCTCAAACAGCACTTCTTTGTAGTTTTCGGTGCTTTTGTCGGTGGCACGTTTTATAGCACGCTCAATATTGTCTTTGGGCATATTTGCCGACTTCGCATTTTGAATAATGGCACGTAGTCGGGAATTGCTTTCCGGATGCGGACCGCCTTCTTTGACCGCCATTACAATATCCTTGCCAATGCGCGTAAAGGTCTTCGCCATTGCCGACCAACGCTTCATTTTTCGTGCTTTGCGAAATTCAAATGCCCGTCCCATATCTTGTTTTTGTAAATATATAAAAGCCGTTACTGTTTGCAAAAGCACAGGCTGGGAGTCTAGTGACTGATTTTGATGATTAGTGGCACGCAGGCGCACCAAGGTTTTGTATATGAAAAGTAGCAGCGTAATAATATGCTACTTTTAAGCTTAAAAACAGAAATAGCAGAAAAGACCTAAACTCTATATTCATCTCTTAACTGCTATTTTTTTATAAACCGTGTTATGCTAGGTTTTTTTCTTATTCTTATTGTAAAAGTAAAGTCCAATCATCATTGAAATATATATTATGGAACAAAAGAATATTTTGCTATTAATTTACTTTATTACAAATAATGCAATTGCAATAAACACAAGTAAAATTAAAACAACCTACAATATTTTAGATATTTTGTCTTTTATAAACCATTTGATTCATTGTTTTGTTAGTCATTTGTCGCTCCGAGATTTCTCCACTGCGGTCGAAATGACTATGAGGTGTCACTTCGAGCAACGCCGATGTCACTCCGCGCAACGCCAATGTCACTTCGAGCAGGGCCGAGAAGTTCCATTTCCAGATTTCTCGACTACGCTCGAAATGACTGTGAGGGTGTCACTTTGAGCAATACAAATGTCACTTCGAGCAACGCCGAGAAGTCTCTAAAGCGTATCATTCAAAAAAAACCATTCAGGGTTTTTGGTAGCTATTAAAGCCTCTTTTTTCTTACGACTCCATCGTTTCAACTGTTTTTCTCGTTGAATAGCAGCGCTAATACTAAAGAAACGCTCGCAATAAATAAGGTAATGGGTTTTATACCTGCTGGAAAAGGCCTTTGAGTTGGGTGCCGGGTTTCTATGATAGTACAAACGTGTTTTTAGATTGTTGGTAACGCCTATATAAAGCACCGATCTACTCTTATTTGTAAGTATGTAGATGTAGTAGTTTGTAGTCATGTTTTTGTTAGTCATTTGTCACTCCGAGATTTCTCCACTGCGGTCGAAATGACTGTGAGGGTGTCACTTTGAGCAGCGCCGAGAAGTCCACTTCCAGATTTCTCGACTACGCTCGAAATGACTGTGGGGTTAGCCATTAAAGCGATGAATACGCTCCATTCTACAGGCAAAGGGTACGTCATTGTGCTTGAAGGTATACTCGAAGTTGTTATGCGCATCAAGCGAAAGTTTTATGGGCCATTTGGCATCTGATATCAACTGCTCAAAAGATGTTTGGTATTTCTTTTCAACTTGAATGATGATATTTCCGTAATAAAGCTCTGTGATGAGGTGTACTTTACGTGGATTACGAAATAGCAACCGCATTTGCTTGGGGGGAATTTGCTCTAAATAATTGTCTAACACTGTGCGGGTGTTATTGCTCATGATACGCGCGCAAACGTTAGCTAATTTGGCCTTTTGCATATGTTTATATTCAAAACCTAAGTCCAATTGATCTAGCATTGAACTGGTTACCTTACCTACTTTATCAATGGTACTGTTTGCCAATTCAGCAATATCACAAATGGGTGTTTTCATTTGATTGAGTTGATTTTGCCATTCGGTTTTAGTTATTAGCTCGGCATCCAACAGGGCGTTCAAAATATGGTTGGGCATCCCTGGATGGTTATGTTTAGGTGCACCCAAAAAAGGTTTCCATACTAAGTTACCCAGCTCAATGCCACGGTGCGAAACAGGGAGCAGATGTAGGTTATAATGTCTTGTAAAATCGTGTAGGTACATAAGGAAGTGTAAAAATTAGGGGATGTTAAAGATTTGCGTAAACATTGGCGTTGTTTTCTGTGTGTGAGGTTGTAAAGTTCATATTAGTTGTTCTCCAGTTCAGTTATTCGTTTTTTAGTTTCATCAAGTTCTAATTTAAGTTCTTGGATTGCTTTGACTAGGGTTGGTATTAAATCAGCACTTACTGATTTGTAGGGTTCTTCGCCCTCAGGTGCTTCGTCTTTCCATTCGCTAACCAAATCTGGAAACACTTGTTCAAATTCTTGTGCAATAAAACCTCGGTCATTGGTTATGTTTTTACCTTTGCCTTCTTTCCAATCAAACTTTCGAGGTTTTAATTCCATGACTTTAGATAAACCATCATCTAAGTCGCGTATGTTTTCCTTAACTCTTTCGTCTGAGATTCCAGAAATACTTGTACTTGTCGCAAAGATTTGACCTCCATTGCTCACATAAAATCTATATACAGAAGCCGCAGAACTATAAACATGAAGTGTATTACCAGAGGCAATTGTGTGAAATGTCTCACCATTTGGTTTTATTACTTGACCATTACTACCGACAGCGGTGCTAGTCTTACCCACCAACAGGTTGCCGCCATATGTAAATCTAGCTGTCTCGCTTCCTGCTGTTTCAGACCTGATAATCAAATCATTAGCATCAGCGCCAATAGAATGTTGATTGCCACCAGAGGCTTGATACAGTGTTTTTGATGACAGGTAGAGGTCTTTGAAGCGAGCTGAAGCCACACCAATGTCGATTGCGGCGTCTCTTGATGAACCACCAGTAGAATTAGCGCCTAAATCCCAAGGAACTAAACCAGACCCAGTATCAAATCTAATCCCTATGTCATCGTCACCAATAGTTAAATCGCTAGCAAAAGTACCAATATGCCCTACGGCTGTACCGTCTTTTACGAATCTCAAAATATTTCCATCGCTCGTCAGACGATTTAAAGACATAGCAATAGCGCCATCAGCCGTATGATACGAAAGACCTGCATTTGAACCACCACCAAAAGCATGACCTACACCTGTATCAGTAAGACCTGCTTTGCCACCAATCAGAAGGTTGCCAAAGGAGTCGATACGCATGCGTTCTGTGCCATATGACGTTCCTGTATATACTGTAAAGTTATCTCCGCTTGCGCCTAAAGCTACTGAGGTGTTACTTGTAGTGCCGCTATCTTTAAAAGAAATGTAAGATAAAGTATCTGATGATTCAAAGATTCCAACTAAATTATCAGAACCGCCATTTACTGTTAAAGGCACAGAAGGCGAACTAGTCCCTATGCCCAAAGACTCCGCAGACGCATCCCAGAAGAACTTAGGTGTTGTGCCTGTGTCCTCGTAG
>DLPY01000049.1:561-10327 GCA_002478685.1 Flavobacteriaceae bacterium UBA7446 | reverse complement strand
ATAATTTTCAATAAAAATATTAAAGGTGGCTACTCAAAAGTAGCTACCTTTAAAATCTGGACTTATCATAACGAATTTGTTTATGATAATTAATGAAGTATTTTTTCATAATTTTCTTTTTCTTAGTTAATATAAATTTTTCATATTCTGCTCAAAAAGATAAAGCATATTTCGCTGGGGGATGTTTTTGGTGTGTTGAGGCTGTTTTTGAACATGTTGATGGAGTACAGGAAGCCATTTCTGGTTATGCTGGAGGGACAACCGTAAATCCAAACTACAGGCAGGTCATTACAGGAAAGACAGGGCATGCCGAAAGCATTAAAGTCGTTTATGACCCAAAGCGGGTGTCTTTTGAAACACTTGTTCAAGTCTTTTTTGGCTCGCATGATCCCACCACCCTAAACCAACAAGGACCTGACAAAGGAACGCATTACCGATCCATTGCCTTTTATCAATCTGAGGAAGAAAAAAAGATAATTAAAAAAACTATTGAAAAGCTCAGGAATGCAAAGCGATTTAAGAATCCAATTGTCACGGAAGTAAAAGAATTAGATGTGTTTTATCAGGCAGAAGATTACCATCAAGATTTTGAAAAAAACAATCCCGCTAACCATTACATCAGAGCTGTTTCAAAGCCAAGAGTGAGTCAATTTTTACAGGCGTATCCAGAGCTTGTTAAAACGGATTTGGAATAAGTCTTAAATAGATATTAGCAAATAACCACCCACCAAAAGCACCAAAAAGCGCACCACTAAGCACATCTAACGGATAGTGAACACCGATGTAAATTCGGCTATATGCCACCAAAGTGGCCACCACAAATAGCCATCGCGTGGCACGAAATCTTTTGGCAAAAAGCACCACAAAAAGCGTGGCAATAGCAAATGAATTGGACGCATGGCCAGAAAAATAACTATACATTCCTCCACAACTTGGTTTTACGCGGCGCATCAATCCATATAATGATGTTTCATGGCAAGGGCGTAAACGTTGAAATCCACTCTTAAAGGCGTTGGTGATTTGGTCAGTAAAGGTTATAAGTAACGCAATGGTAAGTAATAACCATAGTGTGTTTTTCCAACCTAGCCATTTGCTAAAAATAGCGGTGAGCACCACATAAAATGCAATGGTGTGTTTTTTATCAGTAATAGCCATCCAAAAAGCATCAAACTGCGGGGTTCCTAAGTTGTTTAGCCACAAAAAAAGGTTTTTATCCCAAATCAGTAAGGTATCCATCAGTTTGTGTAAGTGTTAATTTCATTGTCATAAAATGCCGTAGCACGTTCAATCCAATGAGTCATTTCCTCAATAGCTTGTGCTTTATCTTCTTTAGAAAAAGTTTCCCACCATTCTAAGTCGTCATTGACGAGATTTAAAATAAATCTAGGGAAACGGGTATGAACCACAAAAACGGCATCTGGAAATTCAGCGTTATCAGCGAGTAAAAATTCTGGTAGTATGTCAGACATGCAATCGAATAAGTTTATTTGATAAATACCAAAAGCGAAGATACAACAACAAAGACGAAACCACGAGCCCGAGAGATAACCCAATCCAAACACCTTGCGCACCCATACTAGCCTTTAAACTCAAGTATAGCATCACTGGAACGCCCGAAAGCACATACGCCAAAAAGGTTATCCCCGTAGGAATTTTTACGTCTTGCAGCCCGCGAAGACTACCAAGTGCCACCACTTGTGCACCATCGAAAATCTGAAAAAAGGCAGCAATAAAAAGTAATGATGCGGCCAACTCGGCAACTACAAAAGTATCAACCCCAGTAGAAGTATCCAAGTACAACCACGGAAACCAACTATTCCCTAAAATAAACAAAGCAGCAAAAACAATATCTAGTAATAGTGTAATCAAAAACACCGATAACGCAATACGTTTGAGTTCTTTAAAAGCGCCCAACCCTTTTTGGTTGCCCACTCTAATAGTTGCCGCAACGCTAAGTCCCATAGCTACCATAAAAGTCATGGAAGAAAGATTTAACGCAATTTGATTAGCTGCCTGCGCATCTTTACTTAAAAATCCGCAAACCCAAATGGCAAACGTAAAAAACCCAACCTCAAAAAACATTTGTAATGAGGATGGAAAACCAAGACTAAGAATCTGTTTTATCTCTTTTTTGTGGTATGAAAAAGGGAAAATTCCACGAACAAATGACCCTGTTTTTGAGTCTTTGTAAAGTAGTATAAACATAAAAATAAACATGACAATGCGTGAAGTCAAGGTACCCACCGCTGCGCCTGTTACACCCCATTTTGGAAATATCCATACACCAAAAATTAAGAAATAATTGACGATGACATTCACAACATTTGCCAACAATGTGGCGTACATAGAGTATTTGGTCAGTGCCATGCCATCTGAAAACTGCTTAAACGCTTGAAAAATCAAAAGTGGAATTAGTGAAAACGACACCCAATTCAGATATGGAAATGCCAATTCGACTACTGACGGCTCTTGTCCCATTCGGAAAAGAAGGGGTTTTGCTGTATACACCAATAAAAACAATACCACACCTAAAATGGTACATAGTCGAAGACCTTCTATTAATACTTTTTGAGATACCGTTTGTTGTTTTGCGGCATCAGCTTCGGCAATAAGTGGGGTTATAGCTGTGGAAAACCCAATGCCAATAGACATGGCGATAAACACAAAACTATTTCCCAACGAAATCGCTGCCAACTCTGTTGTACCCAATTGTCCCACCATTATGTTGTCTATGAATTGAACCAACGTATGACCTAACATTCCCAACATGACGGGCCAGGCAAGCCGTAAATTGGTTTTAAATTCTTTGGTGTATTGCTGGAGCATTGTTAAAGTGGTAGTTATTCCATAGTTGTATTTGGTAATGGTTTTACCAAGCCATATTTGTCGTACAAATAAATTAAAGAGGTCATTGCTGCTGCCCCTAATTCAAGCTCGCGTTTGTTGACCGCATCAAAAGTGTCATTTTCCGAATGATGATGATCAAAATAGCGTTGCGAATCAGGTCTAAGTCCCGCCAGAACATTGTGTTTATTTTTTAGTGGTCTAATGTCAGCACCACTTCCACCCAGTTCAAAATAATGAATTAGATACGGTTTAAATAGCGGCGTCCACGACTCTACTTGTGCAAATTCTTCATCAGAACAATTAAATGAAAAACCACGTGGTGTAAACCCTCCAGCGTCTGATTCCAAAGCGAATATATGCTTTTCACGATTCGAAAGAGCACTATCGGCATAGGCATTCGCACCACGTAAGCCGTTTTCTTCATTCATAAATAAAACAACCCTAATGGTGCGCTTTGGGCGATATTCAGCTTTTTTAAACAACCTCAAAACTTCCATAGATTGCACTACGCCTGCACCATCATCATGAGCGCCATCGCCCAAATCCCAAGAATCCAGATGCCCACCGACTAAGATAATTTCATCTGGAAATTCACTTCCCCTAATTTCTCCAATGACATTATATGACCATACATCAGGATAGATTTTACATTGCTGGCGGAAAAGAAATTTTAGCTTAGGTTCAAGTTTTAAGAGATAACTCAATTTTTCAGCTGCATTAGTGCTAATTGCGGCAGCAGGAATACGTTTTGAAACATCTTGTTCACCATAACTCATAGCCCCCGTATGTGGCAGATCATCTTGTCGTAAATTCATGGAGCGCACAATTACGCCAACGGCACCAAATTCACTCGCTTCACGAGCACCATCGTAGCGTTGGTCCACACAACCGGAATATGCTTGAAAAGTACTGATAAGATTTGCTTGCATCGGGCGATTAAAAAATACAATTTTTCCCTCAATATTTTTACGTCCAAGCTTGTATAAATCTTCAATACCCTGAACTTCAACCACAGGTGCTTTTAGTCCAACAGATGGTGTGGCAACAGAGCCACCTAGGGCCGTTATGGGCACATTAAAGGTGACGCCAGGAGCCGTTTCTATGAGTGAAAATTCTTTTGGACCACGTACCCATTTTGGCACTTTTACAGGTTGCAAATACACACGATCAAGACCTAACGAATCAAGTTTTGACTTTGTCCATGCCACTGCACGCTCCGCACCCAAAGACCCAGACAAACGACTGCCTATTCGATTCGATAAATAATCTAACCATTCATAAGAGTGCCCTTCGAGTAAAGACAAATCATAGAATAGTTTTATCTGATTTTTATCATCCGTATTTGATTGTGCGCTAAGCAAGGTGCAGCAGAAAAGAGTGAAAAATAATCGGGTCATAAATTCGCTTTTGATTGTGTGTACAAATTAACATCATGGGCAGAAATTTGATGTTCTCCCAAAATATGCAAACGCTCAATAACATTGCGCAATTGCCTGATATTTCCAGTCCAATCAATATTTTGAAGAGCTTTTATTGCATCGTCATTCAGTTCTTTTTGAGGACTTAACGCAGATATAAAATGTGTTGCCAAAAGTGGAATGTCCTCTTTTCTGTCGTTGAGTGGTGGCACATACAATTCAATAACCGCAAGACGATGATATAAATCTTCGCGAAAACGATTCTGTTTAATTTCTTCTTTGATGTTTTTGTTGGTTGCGGCAACCACCCGCACATCTACAGATATGGATTTATCACTGCCCACCGGTTGAATTTTATGCTCCTCTAGCGCACGGAGTACTTTGGCCTGTGCTGATAAAGTCATATCCCCAATTTCGTCCATAAAGATTGTTCCTCCATGTGCTTGCTCAAAAGTCCCCTTACGGTCTTTATGGGCAGAGGTAAACGCTCCCTTCATGTGTCCAAAAAGCTCACTCTCTATAAGCTCTGTTGGGATAGCAGCGCAATTTACCTCCACAAACGGAGCATCTGCACGATTGCTTTTGTGGTGTAATGCACGAGCCACCAACTCTTTACCACTTCCATTTGGTCCTTGAATGAGTACACGAGCCATTGAAGGCGCCACCTTATCAATCATGTGATGAATGGCTTTTATAGCCTTAGATTCGCCTATCATGGTGTACTTTTTGGGTATTATTTTGGTAGCAGATTTTTTTGGCTTGGCTTGAACATTTAATGCAGCGCGTACCGTTTGCAGCAAGTGATTTAAATCAGGTGGTTTAGCAATGTAATCATACGCACCCGTTCGCATGGCTTGAACAGCAGTTTCCAAATCGCCATGCCCTGAAATCATAATAACAGGCGTTTCTGGTAAGTACTCTTGAACGTAAGTCAATACTTCAATACCATCTTTTTTGGGCATTTTGATATCACATAAAATAAGGTCAAACTTCGATTTTGAAATTACTGAAATCGCTTCAACGCCATCTTCAGCTTCACTGATAGTTAGCGTTCTGTCTTCGTCCGCTAGAATCTTACGCAACACACGACGGATGTTTGCTTCGTCTTCTACAATTAAAATATGTGCCATTTAGTTAGCATTATGGATAACACGTTGGGGAAATGGAATTTGGATGTTGTGCTCTCGAAGTGTCTTATCAATTGCATAGCGAATATCACTTTTTACCAATTCCGTTTTAAATCCATCCTTGAGCGTAAATACCAATTCAAAATCCAAACTACTGTCACCAAAATTTTTAAATAGTAACACTGGTGGTGGATTTTTAAGCACCTCATTGTGGTTCAATGCAAGCTCAAGAAGTAGCAATTTTAACTTTTCCAAGTCAGTTCCATAGGCTATACCAACAACAACCGATTCGCGGGTTTGCTTTTCGTTTTCTGTCCAATTAAAAAGCGTATTAGTCAAATACATATGATTTGGAATAATAAGTACTTTGTTGTCTGCGGTAACGGCGCGAGTAGTGCGTAACGTAATGTTTTCCACACGACCTACTTTGCCGTCCAACTCTATAATATCACCTACATGAACCGTTTGATCTACCAGTATAAAAATACCTGAAATGATATCTTGAAAAAAGGTCTGTAATGCAAAACCCACACCAACCAACAGAGCAGCTGAAGCAGCTAATAATGCCGTTAGATTTACGCCAGCGTTCTGTAACATCAACAGAACCACAACAGTGTAAAGCGAATAATTAAAAAATAAGAAAATAGGTTTAAACTTTCCTTTTCGTTCAAATGATAAATTTCGAGTTAATATTTTGCGCACAAAACGCAACACAAATAACAGGGTAATTAATAGTACTACCCAAAACAAAAAAGAGCCAACGCTCATTTCAGCGTCACCAATGCCAATATTATAGTGAAAGATTGACTTGATTTTTTCCATATTCGAATATAGAAAAAATACAGGCTAAAAAAGAAAACCCATCCTCAAAAGAGAGGATGGGAAAAAATTGCTATGAAAAAGAAAAATAACTATAGATGAATCTATAATTAAGCCAAATATATAAACTTTACGCATACAAACGATATAAAATCATGAAAACATGTCCTTCACTTTGTCAAAAAATGATTTATGTGTTGGTTTTGGGCTTGGCTTAAAGTTGTCGTGCGCACTATTTTGTTCAAAAAATTGTTTTTGTTCTTTAGTAAGTTGTTCAGGGGTCCATACGCTAACATGAACAAGTAAATCACCCGTACCATAACTACTTAAGCTTGGTACTCCTTTTCCTTTAAGTCGTAAAATTTTTCCAGATTGAATTCCTGCGTCTAACTTTATGCGCACAGATCCACCAACGGTTTCAATTTCTGTGTAGGTACCTAAAACAGCCTCAGAAATAGAAATGTATAAATCCAAATGAAGATTGCTACCTTCTCGCTTAAGGTGTGGATGTTCTTTAACAGATATCTGGACAATTAAATCACCAGAAAGTCCTTGTCCAGGTGCTTCATTTCCTTTACCTGAAACTTTTAGTTGCATACCATCTTCTACACCAGCAGGAATTTTGATAGAAACCGTTTCTTCTTGTGAAATCATGCCATAGGCATCGGCCCCAGAAGGACGATGGCGCAAGATTTGCCCAGCACCATTACATGCATTACATGTTGTTGCCGATTGCATTCTACCCAAAATGGTATTCGTAATGCGCATGGTTTGCCCCGAGCCTCCACAAGTCTTACATGTCACGTAACTTACGCCTGGAGCCTGTTTTTTGCGTTTCACTTTAATTTTTTTCTCAACACCAAGCACCATCTCTTCCAAGGCTAGTGTAACACGCACACGTAAGTTCGTTCCCTTTGCTCTGTTCTGGCCACCACCAAAACCACCAAAACCGCCACCAAAAGCACTTCCGAATATATCTCCAAACTGGCTGAATATATCATCCATGTTCATTCCGCCACCGCCAAAGCCTTGATTTCCTTCAAATGCAGCATGACCAAAGCGATCATATTGAGCGCGCTTTTGCTCGTCACTGAGAACTTCATATGCCTCAGCAGCTTGTTTAAATTTTTTCTCCGCTTCTGCGTCGCCAGGATTTTTATCTGGATGATAAGTAATTGCTTTTTTGCGATAAGCCTTCTTTATTTCTGCTGCAGACGCAGATTTGCTTATCCCAAGTATGTTGTAATAATCTTCTTTCATCTCTATTGAGCTACCACAACTTTGGGGTAACGAATTATTAAATCTCCTAGTTTGTAGCCTGGGCTAACCACATCGACTATAGTGCCTTTTGGGTGTTCATCTGACTTGGGAACTTGTGTGATTGCCTCGTGTAGTTCGGCATCAAATAAAGTCTTGGACTCAATTTCCATTTTAGATAAGCCTTGTTGCTTTAGAATGTCACTAAATTTATTGTAAATAAGATGAATACCTGCTAATTGGTCATCATTTTCATCGAGTTCAGCGAGGGCTCGTTCAAAATCATCTAAAACAGGGAGCAGTGCCACCATAACTTCTTGCGCTGCCGTTTTAAACAACTCAATACGTTCTTTTGCAGTGCGTTTTTTATAGTTTTCAAACTCAGCAAATAAGCGAAGAAATTTGTTTTTCTCGTCCATTAAAGCCGCTTTGACTTCTACCACAGGATCTTTTTCAGCCTCAGCTTTTGGCGATTGCTCCTCCTTAACTACTTCTTCTTCAACTTCTTTTTTACCTTTTTTGGCAGTCATAAAATGTTTTTAATGTTTTGGCAAAAGTACTGCCAAAACAGTTAGTCTGTCAAAGTGACATTACTTTTTTGTGTGCAACGGTAGCAAATCAGAGATGGCATCCGCCAATAATGGAAACTGAAATTTAAATCCTTGATTTTGGACACGTGCACTAGAGGCCTTAATACTATCAAATAAGACTTCTCCCATTTCGCCCATAGCTGTATTGATCACAAACTTGGGAATCCCAGGAAGCCATTGTGGTGTACGGTAGGATTTAGCGATAGTCTTTACTAACTCTTTTTGAGAAACAGGATTAGGGGCAACCCCGTTATAAATTCCAGGGCTATACAATACAAAAGCAAACAGTTGAACCAAATCTTGAATATGAATCCACGATTGCCATTGTGAACCCTTACCAAACCACGCTCCTAATCCAAATGAGGTGGGTATTGCTAATGGTAGCAGCGCGCCACCCTCTTTGGCAAGCACTAAGCCTATTCTTATTTTACTGACATACTCAACAAGAGAACTTACCTTATTCACTTCGGCTTCCCATGCAGAAACCACTTCTGCAGGAAAACTTTGGGCAATGTCGGTGTGTGTTTCGCTGTATGTTTTTGTTAAGCTTGATGGATAAATACCAATTGCTGATGCCGATATAAAATGGCTTACTTTGTGGTTTTTAGTCGATTTCAGCGAATCAACAAGAAGACGAGTACCTAAAACACGACTTTGCAAAATGGATTTTTTTGCTTTTGATGTCCAGCGTTGCGCAATTTTAGATCCTGCTAAGCTTATGATAGCATCGACATTTCTTAGCGCATCATTATCCATAATCCCTTTTTCAGGGTTCCAATGAAAGGTATTAATTTCAGATGAAAATACATTTGAATTGATACGAGTAGTAAGCACAGAAATGTGATGTCCTCGCTGTTGCAAAATGGGAGTTAGTGCTTTTCCCACAAGTCCACTAGCCCCAGAAATTAAAATTCGCATTCTTTTTTTTGTAAATTTACATCAGATGGCTTGCACACCCAAGATTTTCCTATTTTTGTTCTATGCAAGTACACATAAACATCACACCTGCTCATGCATCATCAATCGATTCGGTTGATTTTGACCACTTGGCTTTTGGTTCAACGTTTACTGACCATATGTTTGTTTGTGATTTTAAAGATGGCGCATGGGGAACACCCAAAATTGTTCCGTATGCACCCATGCAGATTTCCCCTGCTGCTAGTGTATTGCACTACGGTCAAGCTGTTTTTGAAGGTATGAAAGCCTTTAAGGACGAAAAAGGAAGTGTTTGGTTGTTTCGCCCAGAGCAAAATGCCAAAAGAATAAATAAATCTGCGGAGCGTCTTGCGATTCCAACTCTCTCGCAAGAAGTTTTTCTAGAAGGATTGAAAAAACTGATTTCGTTAGATAGAGAATGGGTAAAAAAAGGAGCTGGAAAATCGCTATATGTGCGACCTTTTGTTTTTGCGTCTCAGGCGGGTGTTCAAGCGACTGCTGCGAATGAATATCGATTTATGATTATCTGTGCCCCAGTGGTAAGTTATTATGGAGGCGATGTACGGGTGAAAATTGCAGATTATTATAGTCGTGCCACGCAGGGAGGAGTAGGCTATGCCAAAGCTGCAGGAAATTACGGCGGACAGTTTTATCCAACACAACTTGCCAAAGACGAGGGCTATCAGCAAGTAATTTGGACTGACGCCGCTACACACCAATACATTGAAGAAGCAGGAACAATGAACCTCTTTTTTAGAATTGGTGATACACT
>DLPY01000049.1:0-306 GCA_002478685.1 Flavobacteriaceae bacterium UBA7446 | reverse complement strand
TCCTCTTTTTTAGAATTGGTAATACACTAGTTACAGCACCCACAAGTGATAGCATCCTTGATGGTATAACTCGGAAAAGTATTTTGGAATTAGCAAATCACTTGGGCATCAAAACAGAAGTCCGCGCACTCAAGGTTTCAGATCTTATCGAAGCTAAAAAATCGGGGGAGCTACTTGAAATTTTTGGTTGCGGAACCGCAGTGGTTGTTCAACCCATTATTGGTTTTGGATATAAAGGGACAGATTATGACACCCCAATACCTAAAAACAGCTATGCTCAAAAATTCAAAAAGGCATTGTTAGACA
>DLPY01000085.1 GCA_002478685.1 Flavobacteriaceae bacterium UBA7446 | reverse complement strand
TCTTCGATGCTTTGTAATTGATGGTAAAGTTGTGGCTGCAATGCAACGCTCAGCACCTCCAGGTGAATTCCGTGCTAATGTACATTTAGGGGGGACTACATCAATAATCCGTGCAACTGCCGAAGAGCGTAAGCTTGCCATTAAAGCTACGAAAGCCATGGGGCTACGAGTGGCAGGCGTTGATATTATTCGATCGTCAGCGGGACATTTAGTTTTAGAGGTTAACTCCTCTCCTGGTCTTGAAGGAATTGAAGCCGCCACACAGAAAGATATTGCACAAATGATGATTAAATCGATTGAAAAGCGGTGTAATTACGTTCCAAAAGAAGACTAAATTGCACGAAGACTTAAATCTATTACAGGAGCTGAATGTGTGATATATCCCAATGATATAAAGTCAACACCCGTTTCGGCATACTCAACGCTATTTTTAGGAGTTATATTTCCAGATGCCTCTGTTGGTAGAGCCCCATCAATTTGTTTCACGGCTTTGGTCAACAAAGTCGGCGACATATTATCCAATAACACGCGACTGATCCACTTGTATTGCAAGCAGACATCAACATCGTAAAGTGTGCGAGCTTCCACAATTACAGGAATTGGAGTGGGTAAATTATCCAAATAAGACTTTGTTTTTTGTAGAGCTTGGGGTAATCCACCACAAAAATCAATGTGATTGTCTTTTAACATAATAGCATCATACAAACCCATGCGATGATTTACACCACCGCCAATAGCTACCGCCCATTTTTCAGCAATTCTAAAATTAGGCGTTGTTTTTCGGGTATCCAACACCATACAAGAAGTGTGTGCAATGGACTGTTGAATAAATTGTGTAGTCGTAGCAATTCCACTCATGCGCTGCAATGCATTAAGTAAAATTCGCTCTAGCGACAATATCTTTTGGATGTCGCCCTCTAGGGTAAATAGGGTTTCTCCTTTTGAAAATAAAGTACCATCGAAAAAAAGTGGTGTGAGCTTGACATTTGGAGCGTGGTTAGCAAGAAGTAATTTACAAAATCCCACACCTGCCAGCACTCCTCCTCCTTTGGCAACAAGTTTTGCTTTGGATTGATGATCTTGTGGAAAAACAGCTTTGGTTGTATGATCACCTGCTGCGTTTAAATCCTCGTGTATGGCTTGCTGAATACAATGCAACAATGCTTCTTGGTATGTTTCTGAGAATGACTTAGACATAGTCTTTGTTAAAATAGACGCCTTTATTTTTAGGGTATTTTTGAGCTTGCTTAATCATTAAATAAGCAACACTAACCAAATTTCGTAAAGTGGTTAACTGGGGAGTTAATTTGTTCTGTTGATACAATTTCATGGTGGATAAATATACTTTATGAAGTTCATCCTCTGCTTGCTGCAAACTTTTTCCAGTTTTGATGATACCGACATTAGTACTCATTATTTGCTGAAGTATTACGCGAAGCTTTCTAATGCGTTCTGTTTTTTGGTTTGATACATTTTCTGTGCCTTTCCAATTTGGAATTTTATTAAAAAAATTAGACGTTAATTCGGTTTTAGAAAGTACTTCGCTGGAATGCTTGGCTGCACGTGCAGCAAACACCAATGCCTCAAGCAAGGAATTGGAAGCCAATCGATTAGCACCATGCAATCCGGTATGACTACATTCTCCAATGGCGTAAAGTCCTGCCAAACTACTTTGACTTTGTTCATTTACATCAATACCACCACAAATGTAATGGGCTGCAGGAAGTACGGGAATATAATCTTTGGAAATATCAATTCCGACCTTTAGGCAGTTCGTCAAAATAGTTGGGAACTCTTGCTTTAGTTTTTCTGTATCAATTTGCGTTGCGTCTAAATATACATGTCGAATATTATGTTTCTTCATTTCGGCATGAATGGCGCGAGATACAATATCTCGGGGTGCTAAGTCTAATCTTTCATCGTAATGCTGCATAAACGCTTCACCTCTTAAATTCCGTAGAATGGAGCCAGCACCCCTAATTGCCTCAGTAATAAGAAAAGTATTTCCATCAATTTTTGGAAAAAGAGCTGTGGGATGAAACTGCACAAAGTGAAGGTTTTCAATATGAACTTTCGCACGATATGCTGCCCCCAGACCATCACCGGTGGCAGCTGTTGGATTTGTTGTGTGGACATATACCTGTCCAGCGCCGCCAGTAGAAAGTACGGTGAGTTGTGCGGTAATTTTCACAATTTCCTCATCTTTCTTAGAGATTACATAAGCTCCATAGCAACGACCTTTTTTTGAGTTGGGAATATGGTGATCCGTGATAAGGTCAACCAAAGAGTGGTTTTCAAAAAAAGTAATGTTTTTAAACGACCTTACTTTAGCGATTAACGCATTTTGGATATGTAATCCTGATCGATCTTTGTAGTGAACGATGCGTTCAGCGGAATGTCCACCCTCTTTACCCAAATGCAGTTTTTTTCCTTTGGTGTCAAATTGTGCACCCCACTCTATCAATTCTTTTACACGCGCTGGACCTTCTCTAACCACAAAATCAACCACATTTTCATTTGATGTGTACGCGCTTGCTTCCATGGTATCCTTCACATGGTCTTCGTAGGAATCTTTAATAAAATTAGAAACTACTGCTATACCCCCTTGTGCGTATTTTGTATTACTTTCTAGCAGGTCGCGCTTTGAAATCATAATGATTTTTGCATCGGGAGACATTTTGGCAAGGCGCACAGCATAGCTCAGTCCAGCAATTCCTGTTCCAATAACCAGTACATCTGCGTGCATATTACGAAAGTTCTAACATGCGATCTATGGGGGCTTTAGCTGCTTTCATAAGTGAGGCATCAAGCTCAATTTCGGGCAATTCGTGTTCCAAGCACAAATACAGTTTTTCAAGTGTATTAAGCTTCATAAAGGCGCATTCACTACAAGCACAGGTGTCATCTGAAACAGGAGCGGGAATAAAGTTTTTTTGTGGTGCACGTTTTTTCATTTCATATAAAATACCGGCTTCGGTAGCCACTATAAAGTTTTGCGCACTATCCTGTTGCACAAAATTTAACAACCCAGAAGTACTGCCAATATAATGAGCAATATCAAGCACTTGCGAATCACTTTCAGGGTGGGCAATAAACTTCACATCGGGATGTTGTTGTGTAAGAGCGACGATTTTATCAAATGAAAACGCCTCATGAACAATACATGAACCATTCCATAAAATCATATCCCTACCTGTTTCTTTAATCAAATAACGCCCCAAATTCTTATCGGGAGCAAAAATAATAGGCTGATTTTTTGGAATACTTTCTATAATTTTCACTGCGTTACTCGATGTGCAAACAATATCACTAAGTGCCTTAATTTCGGCAGAACAATTGATATATGTAACCACAATAGCATTGGGGTGTTGCGCCTTAAAGGCAGTAAAATCATTGGGAGGACAAGAATCTGCCAATGAGCAACCTGCATTTAAGTCAGGTAACAAAACTGTTTTTGTAGGATTAATAATTTTGGCAGTTTCTGCCATAAAGTGCACGCCAGCAAAAACAATGACATCGGCATCTACCGTAGCAGCTGCTTTAGCTAAATAAAGGCTATCACCTAAAAAATCTGCCAAATCTTGAATTGAGTCTTCTTGATAATAGTGCGCCAACAGAACGGCATTTTTCTCCTTTTTTAATCGGATAATCTCGTCAACTAGAATAATATCTTTTGGAATAGGCGCATCAACAAAACCCTTTTGGTAGAGCAAATTTGTATCTGTTTGTGACATTATGTATGCAATTCTTTTTCAAATTTCGTAAAAACCATGCAATTTCCCTAACAATGTACTTTTTATCAAGCGTGTTTTATGGAACATAAATTTCAACAAGCACGATAACAAACAAAAAATTAATAATAACTCTTAATTAGATTTAATCGGTTATTTTTGTAGCGTTTTTTCTGAATCGTTTGAGATGATAGTTTTAAAATTTGGTGGTTCGTCGGTTGCAAACGCATCACAGATACGTCAAGTGCTTAGCATATTGACCGACCAAGACAAACCCATGGCAGTGGTCGTTTCTGCGCTTGGAGGCGTTACAGACGATTTACACTCCCTTGGTAAATTAGCCGCTCAAGGAGATACTACCTATAATGACCGCTTCGAGGAATTAGAGTTGCGGCACATCAATCTGGTGCAAGAGCTCATTCCTGTGGCCAAACAAAGCACAATTTTAAGTACTACCAAGCAAATGCTTAATCAGCTTGAAACCATTCTGGATGGCGTTCACATGATTAGGGAATTGTCACCGAAAACCCAAGATACACTGCTAAGTTTTGGCGAACTTTTATCTCATACTATCATTGCGCATGCGGCGCAAGCCAAGGGGTTAGATGCGGTAGCAAAAAATGCGCAAGAACTTGTTGTAACCAAGCAATCTTTAGGTAGAACTCTTGTAGATTACCCCTCATCCAATACAAACATTACTAGATTTTTTGGCAACAACAAACACAACGTAGTTGTATTACCCGGATTTGTTGCAAAAGATATCAATGGAGTGATTACAACCTTAGGTCGTGGTGGATCCGACCTTACAGCATCTGTAATTGCATGTGCAATCCAAGCGGAGTATTTAGAAATCTGGACAGATGTAAGTGGTATGTATACAGCGCATCCAACACTTGTGAAACAAGCTAAAGCCATTCCTGAAATTTCGTATAAAGAAGCCATGGAGCTTTCGCATTTTGGTGCTAAGGTTATATATCCCCCAACGCTTCAACCCATCACGAAAAAGAAAATTCCAGTTTATATTAAAAACACATTTAAGCCTAAAGACCCTGGCACCTTAATCACACACACCATAGAGGCTGAAACCGTAGTGCGGGGGATTAGTCATATTAATGACATTGCGCTACTTACATTAGAAGGCAGCGGCATGATTGGCGTTCCTGGTTATTCGCAAAAGTTGCTTACTGTTTTGGCACAACATCATATTAACGTTGTTATGATAACGCAAGCATCTTCTGAACACTCTATATGTTTGGGAATTGATTCAGCTGCAGCCGATTTTGCACAGCAAACCATTGATGAAGAATTTGCCCTTGACATTGAAACAAATAAAATCAATCCTATACGCGTAGAGAAAGATTTGTCTATTGTGGCACTTGTTGGCGAGAATATGAAAAACCATCAAGGAATTAGTGGAAATATGTTTCGTGCACTAGGAAAAAACAATGTAAATGTAAAAGCCATTGCGCAAGGTGCATCTGAAAAAAATATAACTGCGGTAATTAACAGTAGTGATATCAAAAAAGCACTCAATACCTTACATGAAGCATTCTTTGAAGAACAAATCAAGAAGCTTCACTTGTTTGTAACGGGAATTGGCAATGTGGGTAGCAAATTTTTAGAGCAGGTTCAGCAACAACATGATTTTCTCAAAGAGCGCTTTAAACTGAACTTAAGTGTAGTTGGTATTTCTAACTCGCGTAAGATGCTTTTTGACTCTAATGGTATTGATTTATCAAACTGGAAAACACTTCTTGAAATTGGCGAAACTGCTAACAAAGAGCTATTTTTTGAAAAAACAAAAGGGATGAATATGCGGAACGCCATTTTTGTGGACAATACTGCTAATGCTAAAATTGCTAGCACATATGCTAATTACCTGAAAAACAACATTGGAGTGGTAACGTGTAACAAAATTGCTTGCGCCGATGAATTTGTAAATTATCAAAGCTTGAAGAAGTTATCTCGCAAATTCAATGCACCGTTTTTGTTTGAAACTAATGTGGGTGCAGGACTACCTGTTATTGACACGCTAAATCATCTTATAGCTTCTGGAGATTGCATACGCAGCATCCAGGCGGTACTATCGGGGAGTTTGAATTTTGTTTTTAATTCTTTTGATGACTCTACTTCGTTCCGAAAGGTTGTGGAACAAGCCATGAAAGAAGGCTATACCGAGCCAGATCCAAAAATTGATTTAAGTGGAATTGATGTAGCACGCAAGATTTTGATTTTGGTACGTGAAAGTGGAAATGTTCTCGAACTTACTGATATCGAAAATAAATCTTTCTTACCAAAAGCTTGTTTAGACACCAAAACTAACGAGGACTTCTTGGAAAGTTTGGACATCCACAATGCGCATTTTAACGAATTATATGCTGCAGCCAAAAAGAAAAACGCACGCTTAAAATACGTAGCGACCTTTGAGGGTGGGAAAGCGTCAGTAGGATTACAACAAATTCCAGAAGGGCATGATTTTTACAACTTAGAAGGCAGTGACAACATTGTACTGTTCTATACCAACCGCTATGCACGGCAACCGCTTATTGTCAAGGGCGCTGGCGCAGGGGCTGACGTTACCGCTTCAGGGATTTTCGCAGATATTATTCGCATTGGAAAAAGTTAATTTAAGGGGGGTTAAACTCTTTACACCTGCAAGTATTGCCAACATTTCGTGTGGCTTTGATGTTTTAGGACTTTGTCTTGAAAACATCGGTGACAATATGCAAATACGTCGTAGCGAAAAGGCGGGTATTTATATCAAATCTATTATTGGACAAGATTTGCCCCTGGAAGCGAAAAAAAATGTTGCTGGCGTTTCAGGGCTTGCGCTATTAGAAGCGCATAATCCCCAGCTTGGGTTTGAAATTGTTATTGAAAAAAACATCAAGCCTGGAAGCGGGATCGGTAGTTCGGCAGCAAGTGCCGCAGGAACAGTTGCAGGAATAAATTACTTGCTTGGAAATCCGTTTACATCAACAGAACTAATACCTTTTGCTATGGAAGGAGAACGTTTGGCGTGTGGTAGTGCTCACGCAGATAATGTAGCTCCTGCCCTTCTTGGCGGTTTTACTTTAGTGCGTAATACCAATCCATTAGACGTATGTAAACTTCCTACACCTTTAGAACTCGCTGCTACAGTTATCCATCCAAAAATTGAGGTAAAAACTTCTGATGCACGTGCGGTACTTAAAAACCGTGTTTCGCTTCAAAAGGCCATAAACCAATGGGCAAATGTGGGCGCACTAGTATCCAGTTTATATGAAGAAGATTATGATTTGCTAAGCCGCTCATTGGTAGATGAAATTGTTGAGCCTGCGCGTTCCATACTTATTCCTCGGTTTGCCGAGTTAAAGTCGGCTTGCCAAGAAGCAGGAGCTTTAGGTTCTGGAATTTCAGGATCTGGACCTTCTGTTTTTGCACTTTCACGGGGCATGACCAACGCACATAAAGTTGCACAAGCCATGCAACAGGTTTATGAAAAAACTAACATTCCCTTTGAAATTCACGTTAGCCCCGTAAAACAAAGCGGTGTTAGCTTTTTAGAAGATATTACATGACATATTACAGCCTTACAAATAACAGTAATACCGCATCATTTTCAGAAGCCGTTATTCGTGGACTTGCTCCAGATAGAGGGCTTTATTTCCCCGAGCAAACTCAAAGGCTTTCGGATTTTTTTTTACAGGACTTAGCAAACAAGTCTGCTGTTGAAATTGGGTTTGAAGTCATGCAGCCATTTGTGGGAGACACCATTCCTGATGCGCCTCTCAAAAAAATAGTTGAAGACACCTTGTGTTTTGATTTTCCACTGGTATCCATAGATGAAAATTTGAGTATACTTGAACTGTTTCACGGACCCACTATGGCATTTAAAGATGTTGGCGCACGATTTATGGCACGTAGCATCGGCTATTTCAACGAGCAAAATCCTAAAAAAGTTACGGTTTTAGTCGCCACATCAGGAGATACAGGAGGCGCTGTTGCTTCTGGATTTTTAGGGATTGCGGGCACCGAAGTAATTATTTTGTACCCAAAGGGAAAAGTGAGTCATATTCAAGAGTTACAGCTTACTACCAACGGCAATAACATTAAAGCTGTAGAAGTAGATGGTGTTTTTGACGATTGTCAAGAAATGGTAAAAACCGCCTTTTTGGATGAAGATTTGAACAAGGTGTATAACCTAACTTCTGCTAATTCGATTAATGTTGCACGTTGGTTACCACAATCACTTTATTTCTTCTTTGCGTATCAGCAATTGCTTAAAAATGGATTTAGTGGAGATTTAGTCTTTTCTGTGCCAAGCGGAAACTTTGGAAACATTTGTGCGGGAATTGTTGCCAACAGGTTAGGTTTGCCTGTGCATCACTTTGTTGCAAGTACCAACATAAATGATACCGTGCCGCGCTATTTGAAAACAAAAAAGTATGCCCCGCATCCATCCAAACAAACCATTTCCAACGCCATGGACGTGGGTAATCCTTCGAATTTTATTCGTATACAATCGTTGTTTGACAATAATTTTGACAACTTAAAACAGCAATTTTCATCCTATGCGTTTGACGATAGTCAAACACGAGTTGCATTAAAAAAATTGTATGACAGCCACAACTACATTGCTGATCCACACGGAGCTGTAGGGTATTTAGGGCTGCAAAAATACATGCGCGCAAATCCAAATACATATGGAATATTTCTAGAAACCGCACATCCCGTAAAATTCCGTGATACCGTTGAAGACATACTAGGTATTCGCCTTGATATTCCTGAGCAAATCCAGCGTATTTTGGATAAAACCCCAGAGAAAAAAGCCCTAAAAGACTATGGTGCGTTTAAGGAGTACTTACTCCAACGAGCTTAAATTGGGTAATAAAAAATCATCCAATACACTTGGTTGCTGCATCATGACTTCAATGGCATCTGACGTTCGTGGTGCGTAAGCCGAAAGGTTAATAGGACCATCTTCTGTAATCAAAATATCATCTTCAATACGCACAGCAATACCCCACCATTTTGGGTCACACGGACTGTTTTCTGGAATGTAAATACCAGGTTCAACCGTAATTAGGGTGTTAGGCTTAAACGGTTCGTAAGTTCCAGGATCATGAACGTCCAATCCCAAATAATGTGATGTACCATGAGGGAAATAACGACGTACTTCACTTGCATCTTCAATAATCCCCAATTCCTTTAATCCCTTTTCAATAACCACAAGAGCAGCTTTATGTGGTGATCGCATAGTTGCCCCAACCATAGCGGCAGCAATACCTGCTTCTTGCGCGTCATATACAATATCATAAATAGCACGTTGTTCATCAGTAAAAGTACCATCAGCAGGAATTGTACGGGTAACATCGGCAGTATAATTATGGTATTCTGCTCCCAAATCCATAAGCACTAAGTCCTCGCCCACTCTAGGTTTGTCATTGGTGATATAGTGCAATACACAGCCGTTGTGTCCACCGCCCACAATAGAGGGATAGCCTTCATACTCGGCACCGTATTTTTTAAATACAAACTCGTGAATACCTTGAATTTCACGCTCCGACATGTTTGGATGCATGGCTTTCATAACTTCCACCTGCCCTACCGCAGAAATGTATATCGCTTTCTTAAGCAGCGCCACTTCCTCAGGGTGTTTGATTTCACGTAACTCATCCATAATCGTGGCTAAAGTTTCAGTATCCAAATTGGTCAATTTGCTTTGCATTTGCTGTTTTAGCTCTGCGCGTTGGCGTTCGTTAATCGCTTTTTGATAGCCTATTAAAAGTGGGTCGTTAGCAAGTTTATCATCACGACGAAGTGAGCGATCTAACACTTGCGCAACATTAGCAGAACTTTTCGCGTCCGAAGTGGTAATGTAACGGTAAAGCGATGTGCGCCTCGCGGAAAAGTCTGACGGGAAATTGGCTTTATCTTTAAAGATCTCGATAAGGGAATACAAGTCCGCGTCATTAGAAGCATCATCACGGACGTCGTTTTCAAAGTCAAAAAATAGTACCCTATCAAATTGATCAAACCCAGCTTTAAACGAAGCAAAATTGGTGTTAAATAACACATGCGTAAAGCCCAACCGCTCCTTTGCCCCTTTTACGCCAAGACGGTATCCGTCCCATTGTTCACGCAGGGGATCGCGCTCTTGAACAAACAGTATGTCATCCATTAAAGTACCATTTACATTTTGCACTTCCTTGTAAATCAACAAAATAGCATGCGGCTCCTTAAAACCCGTCAGATAATAAAAGTTAGGGTCTTGATGATAGTGATAATCTACGTCGTTTGCTCTGTTACGTACTGGATTAGCAAAAAAAACAGCAACACTGTTAGGTGGCATTTTAGCACGAACATCGGCACGTCGTTCTGCATGAAATTCAGGGGTTAAATAGTCTGTTGGAAACTCTTGCGCATGAAGTGTTAAAGCAACAAAACATGTGAACAAAATGAGTCGAAACATAATCATCTTTTTAGCTAAAGTAACTAAAACTATACTACTTTTGAAATCATGAAACAGTTGGTATTACACAAACATCATAGCGCATTAGGTGCTAAAATGGGTGCATTTGCTGGGTTTGATATGCCCCTCACATACAAAGGCATAAAGGCTGAGCACCTTTGTGTTCGAAAACACGTGGGTGTTTTTGATGTATCCCATATGGGAGAATTTATGGTTTCGGGCGATTCTGCCCTTGACTTGCTGCAACACACCACAAGTAATAATGTAGCATCTCTTGCCGTTGGCGATGCACAATACGGCTATATGCCCAATGTTAATGGCGGCGTGGTGGACGATTTGTTGATTTATCGCCTTGATGATAAGAAATATATGTTGGTGGTAAATGCCAGTAATATTGATAAGGACTGGAACTGGCTAAACGATCAAAACAATGCCTTTGGCGCAACACTAACAAACGCTTCTGAAAATTTTGCCCTTTTGGCAGTCCAAGGTCCAAAAGCGCATGATTTGATACATAGGCTTTCTGGCGTTAACACAGGGACACAAAGGGGATTTACCATTGTGCAACACACCGTAGCAGGCGCTGATGATGTGTGGATTGCTACCACAGGCTACACAGGAGCCGGCGGTGTGGAGCTCTATGTGCCTGTGGCGCAGGCAGCAAAGGTTTGGGAGGCACTTTTAGACTCTGGCGAAGCATACCAAATACAAGCCGTTGGATTAGCTGCTAGAGATACACTGCGTTTGGAAATGGGGTATTGCTTATATGGGCATGAACTAAACGAAAACATCTCCCCGATTGCGGCGCGGTTGGCGTGGTGTACGCATTTTGAAAAAACTTTTGTTGGAGGTGATCGCATTAAAAAAGACAAAGTCGAATGCACAACACAACTTCGTGTGGGCTTTACCATGATTGAACGAGGCATTCCACGGCAGGGTTACGGACTTGTTGATGGTGATGGAAACACCATAGGCGAAGTAACTTCAGGAACTTCTTCTCCTTCGCTGGGTGTTGGAATTGGCATGGGTTATGTAAACAAGGTAAATGCCAAAACAGGTAACGAGATTTTTGTCCGCATTCGAGGGAAAAACATAAAAGCGCAAATCACTAAACTTCCCTTTGTGTCATGACTCGGGTGATGATTGTTGGCGGAAGCGGCTTTTTGGGGCGTGCTTTATTCAAGGAATTACATCCCTACATGGATGTTTATGCAACCTATTGCCATCAAGAAAAATACGCCAAAAATAAACGCTATTTTTCCTACGACATTAACGAAGACTCCCCCACGGAGTTGTTGCGATTTATTAAGCCGAATTTGATAATCTCTGCGCTTAGGGGCGATGCCCGTGCGCAGTTTGTTGCCCACGATATGTTTATCGAATACGCTTACAAATATGGTGCAAAACTTATCTTGTTCTCTTCTGCAAATGTGTTTGATAGTTTTTGGCACTACCCCAGCTATGAGCACGATAAAACTCTATCGGATAGTGCGTTTGGAAAACTTAAAATTACACTGGAAAATAAGCTGATGCGTATGCCCGCCGTTAGTTGGATGATTGCACGTTTACCTATGGTTTTTGGCAAGAACTCCCCCAGATTGCAGGAACTAAAAACCGCCATACACACCCAAGAACCCTATGAAATTTTTCCTAACTTGGTGATAAACGTAGCCTCCGATTATTTTGTTACGCAGCAGTTGCATTATATCATTAACCAAAACCGTTGGGGCATTTTTCATTTGGGCAGCAACGACCTAGTACACCACGATGCGTTTGTACATCAATTGGTGGAAATACTGCAACCTACCAAAAAGCCCATATATAAACACGTTTTTGCCAGCAACCAAGACCGTTACATTGCGGTATTGCCTAAATATAACAACTTGCCCAAACACTTAGCCTATACTGCCGAAGAGGTACTGGCAGATACGCTACGCAACGCAACGCCAAAAAAGCGTTGAAAACATATTTAAATAAAATTTACTATTTTCGCGCATCTGAATAGCCCAAATCTGTTTTACTACCGATAACTTGCTTTATTCTAGTACCTTTTGGGATAAATTATTGTTAACATATTAATATACAAAACAATAATTTGCTAACAATTTTTATATTTAAAGCTTCAGATGTAATTTTAAAATTAAAAATCATATGAGAGGCCTATACAATTTTCCTATTGTAGTTTTAATATTTTGTTCCTTCAACTTCACTCACGGACAATTGAAAATCAAGCGTGCATCTATTTCAAGCTCTGGAAATTATACACACAATATACAAACCAATGGATTCAAGGTACAACAAAGTATTGGGCACACGGGAATTAGTGGCTCCTTCAAAAATTTAGGATATGTAATTTTAAATGGTTTTTTAATCCCTCAAAAGACCTCAAGTGCAGAAACAATAGTGTTAGAGGTATACCCAAATCCATTTATCGATCACATTAATATATCCATTCCGATAGCTGTTTCAGGAGATATGGTAGTACGATTATATGATATTACAGGGCAACTTGTCAAGGAGAGCCTATCTAAAGCCAAAAAAGAACAACGTATTGAACTAAGTTACTTGGAACAAGCACAATATTTACTATCTGTAGAAGTCATGGGCAAAACTTTCTCTTACAAGCTCATAAACTATAAGACGCCTGCGGGTAATTAAAATTTCAAACCAAGATGAAAAAACATATTTTTCTATCGCTAATTACCTTTTCAACAAGTGCCGTTGTGCATGCCCAGTGGTATTTTGAAACAAGTGTGGTGGATAGTAAATTTTCTGATTATGATGCTTCTGTCCAAACATTAAATGGAGATGAGACATATACAAATGGACTTGAAAACTACAGTGGATTTAGAGATTTTTCATATGGATTAGGAGTTTTAGTTCCTTTTTCATCCTTAGAAAACCGAGTTTCCAATACATTCGAAACCCCATCGTTTCGTCTCGGTCTAGGTGTAGCTTTTGACAAGATTTCATTAAACACGAAAGCCGTTATCAATAATAACACTTCTTTGATCAATAAATACAATTTTTCTCAATTACAAGGTCGTTTTGGAATCCATTTTACGCCCGATATATTAAATAGTAAGAATTTAATCGGGGAAGGATCAAATCAAGCTAGGCTTACGTTTGATTTTAATGCTGGTTTGGGCTATAATTTATTTACAAGCGCTACCCAAGAAAATGCAGCCAGTTTAATAAACCTGAGAAAACAGTCCAATGACTTTGACTCTTATTTATCTTACTTCATTGGTACGGGTATTCACTTTAGCATCAGCAGCTTTGCTAAGCTCTATGGTAAATATTCTGTGGAAAATTCATTTAACTTACAAGAGAACAATGAATTTGTTAATGAAAGATATAAGCTCAACAAAACAAGAATAAGCTTTGGTTTGATTTTAGATTTTAGGGCCCGTAATCGATATAAAGATATTCAACAAGAAAAAATAAACATGGCGATTAAGACGTTAGATGGACTAACTAATGAAAAAGGGGCAGCGCAAAAAAACAATGACTCCAATCTCAACCAGCTTTTGGCTACCATTAGTGAGTTAGAAAAAAAGTTAAATTCAAAAACAACTCAAGTTTCTAATGATCACAACAATGTTGTAAAAAGGCTGAGTCAGCTAGACTCTATTACCAATACTTATGGAAGAAATGATTTCTCTAAAGGGAATATTACTAAAATTGATAAGATTACTAAAGAGCCAGTAAATTCAGAAGAGGATTTTTTCTTTTTCCCACAAATGCCGCATGTTTTTTTTCCAAATAATAGCTCATATTTTGATACTGACAAGTATCATAATCCCCTAAGTAATTTAGCAACATATCTCAAGCAAAACCCAAATAGTGTTCTGAGTGTAATAGGTTACGCTGATATGTCAGGCAACTCTGACTATAACTCCATGTTGTCTCAAAGACGAGCAGATCGTATTCGTCAATATTTGATTAAAAAATTTGACGTATCGCCAGAAGTAATTGAAAGTTTTGGCCTCGGTCAAACAAATTTATTTAGTAAAGCTGATCGCAAGCAAAATAGAAAAACACAAATCCTAATCAAGAGAGAAAAATGAAAATTATAACCCAACTTATCATTTATCGTTTGCTAACCCTTGCATTCGTTTTTATTGGAATCTCCGAATTATTTGCCCAGACAAAAGGTATACCATACCAAGCATACATTGTTTCTGAAAATACAGCCTATGTTCCAGGAGGAGAAATTGATTTGCCATTAACCAATTCAAATCTTATGCTCCAATTTGAGATTAGAAATGAAAATGGCGTAGTAGAATACATTGAGCAAAAAACGATTACTACTGATGAATATGGAATGGTATCCTCTATAGTTGGAATTGACGGAACAGAAATATTAAACACATTTGATGATATCAACTGGGATGGTACACCCAAAAAAATGCATATCTATATTGATTTTTCTGCAACAGGAGCAGGATTCCAAAAATATGGTGATATGGATATCATTTATATTCCTGGTCCAGCAAATGGTGCTAAGGGTCCGAAAGGCGATAAGGGAGATACGGGTCCTCAAGGTCTCACAGGTGCT
>DLPY01000076.1:469-16764 GCA_002478685.1 Flavobacteriaceae bacterium UBA7446 | reverse complement strand
CGGCATCACGCAATGACACAAAATTAACCCCCTTAACAGTGCGTCCGTTTTTTATATCTAAACAGGGAATAATGCGTTTGGTAAGCATATTAGTTTTGTTCGGTTTGATACTGCTCTAACTCCTTAAGCGAGATTTTTCTTTCGTAAATAGCTTTACCGATTACCGCTGCAGCACAGCCCAATTCGGCACATTGATAAATATCGTCCATAGTTGTTATCCCACCGGAAGCAATCAATGCTATCTCAGGTAATTCCTCAAGCAATTCATAATATAACTCCAAGGATGGACCTTGCAACATACCATCTTTGGCTACATCAGTACACAGTACATGTTTAAAGCCTTTTGTACTATAGTTTTTGATAAAATCCAGTATATCTATGCCTGAGTCTTTTTCCCATCCGTGAGTGGCTATACGTCTGTTTTTGGCATCAGCACCTAGTATAAGTTTGTCTGCCCCAAATTTTTGAAGCCACTCTAAAACCAATTTAGGGCTATCGACTGCAACACTGCCCAGCGTAACCTTTGTAGCACCACAATCAAAAGCGGTTTGCAAATCGGATTCGGATTTAATTCCACCACCAAAATCAATGATAAGTGATGTTTTGGTCGCAATGGCCTCCAACACTTTGGCATTAACAATATGTTTGGCACGTGCGCCGTCTAAGTCGACTATGTGTACATGCGTCAATCCTGCACCTTCAAAGGCTTTTGCTACTTCCATGGGTGATTCGTTGTACACTTTTTTAGTATCGTAGTTCCCTTTAGTGAGACGCACACATTGTCCATTTATGATATCTATCGCTGGAACTAAAATCATAAGGCAAGAAAGTTTTGTAATAAGCGAGCGCCTACGGTTCCGCTTTTTTCTGGGTGAAACTGTGTGCCGTAAAAATTGTCTTTAGCCAATGCTGCAGCGAAAGGAACGTCATAAGTACAAGCGCCTACCATATCTTTATTTGGTATGGCATAATAGCTGTGCACCAAATAAAAATATCTATTTGCATCTATATTTTCAAAAAGTATTCCTTTACCTTCAACGTTATTCCATCCCATATGTGGTACATTTAAATTGGTTTCAAAGCGTACAACAACGGTATCAAAAATGCCAAGCCCTTGAGTATTTCCCTCTTCGGTATGGTTACACATCAGTTGCATTCCCAAACAGATGCCCAATACGGGTTGTGTTAGTGTAGGAAGGAGTTTGTCAAGTTTTGTTGCACGGAGTTTTTCCATAGCAGAACTTGCCTCACCAACTCCTGGGAATATCACATGCGAAGCATTTTTAATGATGTTTATATCATCACTAAGTGCTGCAGTTATCCCCAAACGCGCAAGTGCAAAGCGTATGCTTTGAATATTGCCCGCTCCATAATCAATGATGACTACATTCATAGCTGTCCTTTGGTAGAGGGTAACACTAGTTTTTCTGCATCTCTTTTGATGGCTGCACGAATTGCCTTGGCAAAGGACTTAAAAATGGCTTCTATTTTGTGGTGTTCATTATGCCCCTCTGCTTTAATATTTAGGTTTGCCTTAGCACCATCTGCAAAAGATTTAAAGAAGTGAAAGAACATTTCTGTTGGCATTTTGCCAATGAGTTCTCTCTTAAATTTCGCATCCCACATTAACCATGCACGACCACCAAAATCAATGGAAACTTGCGCCAAACAATCGTCCATAGGCAAGCAAAAGCCATAGCGTTCTATGCCCAGCTTATCACCCAATGCTTTTCCAAATGCTTCTCCTAAAGCAATGGCCGTATCCTCAATAGTGTGGTGTTCATCTATTTCTAAATCACCCTTGGTTTTCATTTTTAGATCTACCCAGCCATGACGTGCTAACTGATCCAACATGTGATCAAAAAAAGCAATGCCTGTATCAATGTTACTTTCGCCTGTACCATCGAGATTTAGGTCAATTTCAATGGATGTTTCTTTTGTTTTTCGTTCGTGGCTGACACGTCTTTCTCCCGCTTTTAACATGGTATAAACCTCGCTCCAAGCAGTTGTTTTAAGTGCGACGACATTCATTAATTCTTTGGGCATTACTTTTGCCATGCGTGCATCATTTTGCAACAAAATTCCCCTTGAACCTAAGTTTGATGCTAGCTCCATATCACTTAGTCTATCTCCAATGACATAAGATTGCTCCAAATCATATTCACGATTGCCTATGTATGTGGTTAGCATACCTGTTTTGGGTTTGCGGGTTGGTGCGTTTTCAGCTGGTAAGCTTTTGTCTATAAGTACTTCGCTAAATTGAATACCTTCGTTTTTTAAGGAAGTCATCATAAAATTGTGTGAAGGCCAAAAGGTGTCTTCTGGAAAGCTTTCCGTTCCCAGTCCATCTTGATTGGTTACCATAACCAATTCGTAGTCTAGTTCCTTAGCAATACGCCCCAAATACTGAAATACACCTGGATAAAAAATGAGCTTATCTAATCCATCAAGCTGGTAGTTTTCGGGCTCCAATACTAGTGTACCGTCTCGGTCAATAAACAATACTTTTTTCATAATGTTATTTTATTGCATGCTTCTATAAGCTGATTATTTTCCTTAGCAGTACCGATAGTGATACGAAGGCAATTTTCACAATTTGTATGTGTGGTTCGATTGCGGACCACGACTTTTCGAGTCAACAAAGCTTCATAACGTTTGTTAGCATCATCAACACGTACCAACAAAAAGTTGGCATCTGATGGAAATACGGTTTCCACCCATTCCAGTTCGCTTAAATAAGCCGCTACCCTTCTGCGCTCCGTAAGCAATTCTTTTATTTGTTTGTATACCTTTTCGTTATCTGTTAGTGATTCAATTGCCTTTTGCTGACTAAGGGTATTGATATTGTAAGGTGGTTTAATGTTGTGTAGCAGATCGATGATGCTGGGGTGTCCGATAGCAATACCTAATCTTAATCCGGCAAGTCCAAAGGCTTTCGAAAGGGTTTGTGTAATCATCAGGTTAGGATAGCTATCTAATTGAGTAATCCAACTAGGCCCATCTGTAAAATCAATATATGCCTCGTCTATAACCACTACTCCATCAAAACCGTTTAACAATTGCTTAATATCTGACCTTTTGAATAGGTTACCACTAGGATTGTTGGGGCTACAAAAGAAAATAGCCTTGGTATTTGGGTTAACGGTTGATAGGATTTTCTTAGTGTTTAATTGAAAATCAGCCGTAAGTGGTACCTCTTTGATACCCACGCCATTGATGTTAGCCAATACAGCATACATTCCGTAAGTAGGAGGCATAATTATTACATTATCTTTATTGGGAGTACAAAAAGCCCTAAATATCAAATCTAAGACTTCATCACTACCATTTCCAATTAAAAGTTGATCAACGGAACAGTTACGAAGTGCAGCTATTTTTTTCTTTAGTTCCAATTGATTTGGATCTGGATAACGGTTTACTGCTGTAGTATTTGGATTTTCGTTGGCATCCAAAAACGTCCATTCCCTTTCTGTAGCGGTAAACGTATCCCGTGCCGAAGTGTAAGGTTTTAGTGTCAGCATTTCGGGTCTTGCATATTGCAATAAATCAAATGTTTTAGCCATTGTTTAAATCCTTTAAACGAAGGGTAACCGCATTTTTGTGTGCAAATAGCCCTTCTGCCTCAGCCATAGCTTCAATACTTGGCCCCAACTTTTTAATTCCATCCGCACTAATACGCTGATAGGTAATGGCTTTTGTAAATGCATCTAGGTTTACTCCGCTATATTGTTTGGTGTAGCCATTGGTAGGCAACGTGTGATTTGTTCCCGAGGCATAATCGCCAGCACTTTCAGGGGTATAATTCCCAATAAACACAGAACCAGCATTTTGAATTCCATCCACAAAAATTTCCTCATTTTGAGTGCAAACGATATAGTGTTCCGGTCCATAGGTATTGATAAAATCTAATGCTGTTGATTCATCATCAAAAAAGATACTCAATGAATTATCTAGTGCTTGTTGTGCAATATCTTTTCGAGGTAAAAGTGTCAGTTGCTTTTCCAATTCGCTTTGTATCTTTTTGATTATTTTCTTAGCTGTAGTAACTAAAATAACTTGACTGTCCACGCCATGCTCTGCTTGTGAAAGTAAATCCGCTGCAACGTAAGCTGGGTTGGCAGAATCGTCTGCTACCACTAGCAGTTCAGATGGCCCTGCAGGCATATCAATAGCTGTTTGAAATTGTGTAGCTTTTTGTTTGGCTACAGTTACAAATTGATTTCCAGGACCAAAAATTTTATACACTTTCGGAACAGATTCCGTTCCAAATGTCATGGCAGCAATCGCTTGAATTCCTCCTATTTGCGCAATTATCGTGACCCCACATTTATAGGCTGAATAGCGAATAGCAGCAGGTATACCAGAACTATTTGGCGGGGTGCAAAGCACGATTTGTTTACACCCTACAATTTGTGCTGGAATAGCAAGCATTAACACTGTAGAAAACAAGGGCGCAGTTCCACCTGGAATATAAATGCCCACTTTTTCAATAGGCTTTTTGGCTTGCCAACAGTCTACCCCTTTCATTGTGCTTACCTGTACTAGGCTCGTTTCTTGGGCTTTGTGAAAAGCATAAATATTATCGTAGGCAAGGTCTATGGCACCAACCAAAGTTGTCGACAATTCATTTTTTGCATTAGATAAGGCATCTTGCAAAATGATAATATCATCAACCATAATCTTATCATAAGTTTTAGTAAACTTACGAACAGCCGAATCGCCATTGGCTTTGACGGCATTAAAAACCTCGTCTACGATAGGTTCTACCGCAGAAAAATCAGCAACTGGGCGTTTGGTTAACGCTTCCCAAGTATCTCGAGGTGGATTGGTTATAGAACGCATTATTGTATCATTCGTTCAATTGGACATACTAAAATATCACGGGCACCCGCCGCTTTTAGTTCATCTACCATTTCCCAAAAGCTATTTTTATTCACTACCGAGTGCAATGAACTCCACCCCTCTTCTACTAAAGGCATTACAGTTGGGCTTTTTAACACAGGAAGAATATTTGAAATATCTGAAATAGCCTCATTAGGAACATTCATAATCACATAGCGGGAATTTTTTCCAGCCAATACCGCTCGAATTCGGAACAAAAGGGAGTCAAGAATTTTCTTTTTTTCATCAGACAAGATATTACCTCCTACCAAAACAGCTTCAGATGTAAACAACACCTCAACTTCTTTAAGATTGTTTTTAAAAAGCGTAGAACCACTAGATACAATATCGCAAATAGCATCTGAAAGGCCAATATTTGGGGCAATCTCCACCGAGCCGTTAATTATGTGTAAATCAGCTTCAATTCCCCAATCTGAAAGGAATTTTTGAACGGTTTTTGGATACGAGGTAGCAATGCGTTTACCTGCCAAATCTTCTACGCCATTATATGCTGCTTCTTTGGGAACAGCAATAGACACACGGCATTTTGAAAAGCCCAAATTTCCCAAAACCTTGACATCATCACCCTTTTCAATCAACAGATTTTCCCCTACAATTGCCAAATCCACTACCCCATCACGAAGATATTGTGGTATATCACCATTGCGCAAATAGTAAATATCGATAGGAAAATTCGACGATGTGGTTTTGAGTTGTTCTTTCCCATTATTAATAGAAATACCACAATCCTTGAGTAATTTCAGCGAATCTTCATTAAGTCTTCCTGACTTTTGAATTGCAATACGTATATTTTCTTTTTTCATAATTGATACAAAAAAAACCCGTTTGAGTTGCTTCAAACGGGTTAGTTGGTTTTAGATATACCTCACCTAGTTCGTTTGAAACGACAGCTTTACGTGGTGGTGTGTATAAGTTTTTTTCATTTAGTTACAAATATCTAACTTTTTTTTAAAATCCTACTGGTTTCCTAAAATTAGTGGCAATCCATCTTTTCCACTTCCAACAATCACAATTTTTGAATTGGCTGATTCAGCAAGTTTTAAGGTAGCCTCAATGCCTTTGTCTTTTAGAATATTCGATGTCAATGAGGCAGCTAAAATACGGTTAGCTGCTGCCTTCCCTTCTGCATCAATACGTACTTTTTCAGCCTCTTGACGTGCTTTTTCCAATCGGAATTCATACTCCAACGCTTCTTGTTCTTGTGTAAGTTTGCGCTGTATTGCTTCCTTTATTGAAGTAGGAAGGGTTACATCACGTACCAAAACCGAATTCAATTGCACATGCTGACCTTCTACTTTTCGTTTGGTTTCTTCAAAAATTTCGTTCTGAATCGCATCTCTCTTAGTAGAATACAATTGCTCTGGTGTGTAGCGTCCAATTACAGAACGCGCTACAGCACGAATTTCAGGGACAATTACAATGCCAAGGTAATTTTCCCCTTTGGTTTTGTGTAACAACCCCAACTGGTCAAGCTTTGGTTGATACAATACGGAAACATCTAATGAAATTTCCAATCCGTTGGAAGAAAGTACACGCATACCACTTTCAAACTCTTCTTGTTGTTTGATATTATAAATGTACACTCGATTCCATGGCGCAATAATATGGAACCCTTCACCTAATGGAGGTTTATCTGTAACAACTCCTCCTCCAAAGGTTTTAAACAAAACCCCTGCTTCACCATATCCGATATTGACAGAAGACTTTGCAATAAAAATAATACTTAATAAAATGATGACTACTAGAGGTAGTCCGAGTTTTGGAAATTTATTCATGAGATAAAAAATTAAGTTAACATACCCCCATCAACGTTTAAGACTTGACCTGTGATATACGCCGATAAATCGGAGGCTAAAAATAAACAAGCGTTAGCAACATCTCTAGGTGAACCGCCACGCTTGAGCGGTATACCAGCACGCCATTGTGCGACAACATCTTCAGGAAGCTTTTCAGTCATTTCGGTTTCAATAAAACCAGGTGCAATCACATTTGAACGAATATTTCTTGAACCTAGCTCCAATGCGACTGATTTGGAAAAACCAATAATACCTGCTTTGGAAGCCGCATAATTTGCTTGACCTGCATTTCCCTTCACACCTACTACAGAACTCATATGGATAAGACTCCCACGGCGTAGCTTTAACATTGTTCGTTGCACGGCTTTAGTCATGTTAAATACAGACTTTAGATTTACTTCTATAACTTTATCAAAATCATCTTCTGAAATGCGCATCAACAGGTTATCTTTAGTGATACCAGCGTTGTTGATAAGCACATCAATACTGCCAAATTCCTCCAATACATATGCAGCTAACTGCTGCGCCGATTCAAAGTCTGCAGCATTAGATTGATAAGCTTTTGCCTTTACGCCTAAAGCAGTTAATTCTTGTGCTAATTTCTCGGCAGGAACCGCAGATGAACTGTAAGTAAAAGCGATGTTTGCTCCGTGTTGAGCAAACACTTGTGCAATTCCTTTTCCAATGCCTCTACTGCCACCTGTAATAATGACGTTTTTTCCTTTGACTAAATCCATAATTAAGCCAGTGCTTTTGCAACTGTTTCTCCTATTGCTGCAGGTGAATCCACCACGTGAATACCGCATACTTTCATAATTGTTTTTTTAGCTTCGGCAGTATCTTCAGTACCACCAACAATAGCACCTGCGTGCCCCATAGTTCTTCCTTTGGGTGCGGTTTCACCAGCAATAAAACCAACAACTGGTTTTGGATTGCCCTGAGATTTTATCCAGTAAGCGGCGTCTGCTTCAAGTTGACCGCCAATTTCCCCAATCATGACAATGCATTCTGTTTCGTCGTCCTCCATTAGTAGCTGAACGGCGTCTTTGGTAGTTGTACCAATAATAGGATCACCCCCAATTCCAATAGCCGTAGTAATACCAAATCCTTCTTTTACCACTTGGTCTGCTGCTTCATAGGTAAGTGTACCAGATTTTGATACAATCCCTACATTTCCTTTTTTAAACACAAAACCTGGCATGATACCTACTTTCGCTTCTTCAGGCGATATTACACCGGGGCAATTTGGTCCAACCATGCGACAGTCTTTATCTTTGAGGTACTGCATGACCTTAGCCATATCGTTAACAGGAATACCCTCTGTGATGGTAATAATAACTTTAATACCTGCTTCTGCAGCTTCCATAATGGCATCTGCTGCAAAAGCTGGTGGTACAAAAATAATAGAGGTGTCTGCTTTTACTGTTTCTACTGCTTCTACAACAGTATTAAACACAGGTTTATCAAGATGTGTTTGTCCGCCTTTTCCAGGGGTAACGCCGCCAACAATATTGGTGCCATAGGCAATCATTTGAGTTGCGTGAAAGGTGCCTTCACTTCCTGTGAATCCTTGTACAATAATTTTGGATGATTTGTTTACTAATACGCTCATGCTATGATTTAAATCGTTCTATGTATGTTCCTTTTTCAGTATCAACTTTGATTTTGTCCCCTTCATTGATGAAAAGCGGCACATTTATTTTAGCGCCTGTTTCTGCAGTTGCTGGCTTTGTTGCATTAGTTGCCGTATTGCCTTTTACGCCTGGTTCGGTATGTGTAATTTTCAAAATAACACTCGCTGGCATTTCTACAGAAAGTGGGCTACTATCTTCGGTATTAATCATGATCGTAACAACTTCACCTTCTTTCATCAATTTTGGTTGGTCTAAAATGCTCTCTTGCAATTCAATTTGATTGTAATCTTCCGTATTCATAAAATGATACACACTACCTTCTGCGTATAAAAATTGATATTTTCTGGTTTCCACTCGAACAGCATCAATTTTGTGACCTGATGAAAAGGTGTTGTCTACTACTTTACCAGAAGTTACACTTTTCAATTTGGTACGTACAAATGCAGGTCCTTTTCCGGGTTTTACGTGTAAAAATTCAATGATTTTATATATATCATTGTTGTAATGGATGCATAGCCCTTTACGAATATCTGAAGTTGATGCCATATTAGCTTTGTATATATCCTTTCATAATACCACGCTGCGATTGTCTGATAAACTGCAAAATATCATCCCGCTCCGTTGAGGCTTCCATTTCAGCTTCAATGATTTGTGTGGCATGTGTATTGTTAAAATTCTTTTGGTAAAGAATGCGGTAAATGTTTTGGATTTCTCGAATTTTACTTGAATCGAAACCCCTTCTGCGTAAGCCTACCGAATTTACACCCGCATAAGAAAGCGGCTCCCTTGCTGCCTTCACAAACGGTGGAATATCTTTACGAACTAACGACCCGCCTGCTACAAATGCATGGTCTCCTATTGAGCAAAACTGATGTACGGCAGTCATCCCTGCTAAAATAACATGTGCTCCCACAGTTATGTGCCCAGCAAGAGTACTGTTGTTAGAAAAAATACAGTTATCCCCAACAATGCAGTCGTGCGCCACGTGCGAATACGCCATGATAAGACAGTTACTGCCTATAGTTGTTTTTCCTCTGGAATTTGTTCCACGGTTAATGGTAACACACTCCCTAATGGTTGTATTATCGCCGATTTCAGCAGTTGTGTTTTCACCACTAAATTTTAGGTCTTGTGGCACTGCGCTAATTACGGAACCAGGGAAAATATTGCAGTTCTTACCAATTCGAGCGCCCTCCATTATTGTTACATTCGGACCTATCCATGTACCCTCCCCAATAACAACATCTTTATGTATAGTTGTAAAGGGTTCAATGACCACATTTTTGGCAATTTTGGCATTGGAATGTACATATGCTAACGGTTGATTCATACTTTTACTTGATCTTTTCGTACAATTTGAGCCATCATTTCGGCCTCAGTTGCAATTCTTCCTCTTGAGTAAGCAGTGGCTTGCATATGGCATATACCACGCCTAATTGGTGATAATAATTCCATTTTAAATACTAAGGTATCACCGGGGACAACAGGGTTTTTAAATTTCGCTTTTTCAATTTTCATAAAAAAAGTAAGGTAATTCTCAGGATCTGGGACAGATTTTAAAACTAAAACTCCTCCTGCCTGAGCCATTGCTTCTATTTGCAAAACACCGGGCATTACAGGTTGTCCAGGAAAATGCCCTTCAAAATATGGCTCATTCATGGTAACGCTTTTCATTCCCACTATATGTGTATTACTGAGTTCTAAAATTTTGTCAACTAATAAGAAAGGAGGTCTGTGCGGAATAACATTCATAATCTCATTAACATCCATAAGTGGATCAGTATCAAGGTTGAATATTGGAATGCGATTGCGCTTTTCTTGTTTGATAATTTTGGCTAATTTTTTTGCAAAATTAGTATTTACTTCATGACCAGGTTTGTTAGCAATAACCTTCCCACGAATACGACATCCTACCAAAGCCAAATCTCCAATCACATCAAGAAGTTTATGACGTGCTGCCTCGTTTGGGTATTTAAGGGTGAGGTTGTCTAAAATACCATTCGGTTTAACGGCAATTGAATCCCTATCAAAAGCAGTACACAGTTTTTGCATAGTTTCTTTAGAGAGCTCTTTATCCACATAAACTATGGCATTATTTAAATCACCGCCTTTTATAAGCCCTTTTTCAAGTAACATTTCAATTTCGTGCAAAAAACTAAATGTTCGGGCATGAGCAAAATCGTCTTTAAACTCACTTAGATTTTTGAGTGTGGCATTTTGTGTTCCCAATACTTTTGTGCCAAAGTCAACCATAGTTGTTACCTGATAGGAATCGGCAGGAATGATTGTAATTTCACTACCTGTTTTTTCGTCAACAAACGAAATGTTTTCATGAACAACATACTCATAACTTTCCGCATCTTGTTCGGAAATACCAGCTTTTAGTAAGGCATCTACAAAAAATTTAGACGACCCATCCATGATAGGGGGTTCGGGTGCGTCTAATTCGATTAATACATTATCAACCTCTAATCCTACAAGCGCAGCTAATACGTGCTCAGAGGTTTGAATACTAACTCCATTCTTTTGCAAATTCGTTCCGCGTTGGGTATTCACAACAAGGTTTGCATCAGCCTCAATAATTGGCGAGCCTTCCAAATCAACCCTACAAAAGGCATAACCGTGATTTACAGGAGCAGGTTTAAAGGTTAAAGTGACTTCTTTACCTGTATGAATACCAACCCCACTTAAAGAAACTGGCTTTGAAATGGTGGTTTGTTTACTCATGTTCAAGCCTCTTTTTTAGGGTTTGTAAATCTGTGATATGAGTGTGTAAATTACGGAAATGCACGTATGATTTGTTAAATGCTGTATAATCAAATGCTGGATAACCCATAATTTTCGAGTCGTCTTTTATATTTTTTAAAATCCCTGATTTGGCTTGAATACCCACGCGATTTCCTATTGTCAAGTGACCGCTAATACCAACTTGTCCACCTATCTGACAATGCGTGCCTATTTTGGTAGAACCCGCAATACCAGTTTGCGCAGCAATTACGGTGTGGTCGCCAATTTCTACATTATGACCTATTTGAATAAGGTTATCCAATTTCACTCCAGTTCCAATCTTTGTAGCCCCTAAGGTAGCGCGATCAATGGTGGTGTTTGCGCCTATGTCAACATGGTCACCAATGACTACATTACCCGTTTGCGGAACCTTATCGTAAGAACCGTTTTCATTTGGGGCCCAACCAAAACCGTCAGCACCAATAACCGCGTTGCTATGAATTACACAATTTTCACCAATAACGGTATCGTTGAGGATTCTAGCCCCTATGTGAATTATTGTATTTGTGCCAATAGAAACATTATCCCCAACAAAAGCATGTGGGTGAATAAGTACATGGTGTTCAAGGACGGTATTTGAACCTACTCGAGAAAAATCGCCAACAAAAACTGATTTCGCTACGTGAGCATCTTCAGATACAATCGCTGTTTTAGCAATTCCAGAAGGAAGTTTCTGTTTGATTTGATTGTAGTGCTCTAATAATTTAGAAAATGCTTCATAAGGGTCAGCTACGCGAATTAAGGTCGTTTTAAATTTTTTTTCGGCTACAAATTCATCGCTAACCAAAGTTATAGATGCATTTGTTGTGTACAAATAGGAAGTGTACTTTGGGTTTGCCAAAAAGGACAAACTACCATCAGTACCTTCCTCAATTTTGGAAAGTCTGTTAACCTCTACATTTGTATTTCCCTCGACCTTGCCAGAAACCAACTCGGCTATTTGAGAGGCGGTAAACTTCATAAGTGCAAAATTAAGAAAAATATCCGTCACCCTTAGGATAAGCCAAGTAGTACTTAGTGTCTTTTTTTGTTAGCGTGTGAACGTGTGCAATTTCTGGGGAAGAATCAAATAAAGAACATTCGCCTTTTTGATTACATAATTGGATTGGGTTTTCTTTTTGCTTATAACCTTGAATTTTTAAACTACCTGAAAATACAAAATACTTGACTTGCGCCGGCGCAAGTCCATGTATTTTTGAAAATTCAACACGCTGTTGTTGTATTTGCTCTGTTGAAAACGGCTCATATCCCAGTTTTATTTTTGGCAATTTTCGATTTAATAACATTTTGGCAAGAGTTGATAAAACGGTGTCTTCGTTCAAAACAGCATCTTTTAGCATCATCCAAACATCTGCGTCATCTAACGCAACAAACGATGCAATTTTTGCATCGATATTCACGTCAATGTTTATCAAAAAATAACTTAAAGCACTACTAGATTTTACTTCTTTTCCAGATTTAATTAGCGCTGTTGCACGTTCAAAAAAACGGATTAAAAGTTCTTCGGAAACAAAACTCGTTTTGTGCAAATAGACAGACCAGTACATCATTCTTCTTGCTAATAAAAATTTATCAATAGAATACACTGCTTTGGTATTAAACACCAATCTATCATCCACAACCATCATCATAGATATTAGACGATCTGAATTGATATTGCCTTCAGTAACACCAGAATAAAAACTATCTCTCTTGAGATAATCAAGTCTATCAAGGTCAATATGTGAAGAAATCAGTTCATGGAAAAAACCACGTGAATATTTGTTTGTGAACATTTCAATTGCCAACAAAAGCTTATCGTCAAATACTGAGTTTAATTTTTTCATCAATGCAATTGACATGTCCTCGTGGGTGTTGTTGGGAAACAACACATGTTCCAAAGCGTGCGAAAATGGACCGTGTCCAAGGTCGTGAAGCAACATAGAAGCATACAAAGCTTCTGCCTCTTCATCACTAATTTCTACTTGCTGCTGGCGTAAGGCATGAACTGCCTTGGTAGCCAAATGCATAGCCCCTAAAGCATGTTGGAATCGCGTATGCTCTGTTGAAGGAAATACCATAAACGATAGACCCATTTGTTTGATGCGGCGAAGACGCTGTACATAGGGGTGATTGACAAGTTTGGCAATAAAAGGGGTTGGGATCGTAATAAATCCGTAAATTGGGTCGTTGTACTGATTAAGCTTCAACTTAATAAAATTAAGCCCAAATATAAGCATATGCAGTCTATTGAACTTTTATGGATTGACGATGAAATAGATTTGCTTCAAGCTCATATTCTTTTCCTCTCGCAAAAAGGTTACAACGTTTACAAGGCACACAATGGTCAAGATGCAATTACGTTAGTAAAACAGCAACATTTTGATGTGATACTCTTAGACGAAAATATGCCAGGTATGACAGGTTTGGATGTATTGGACGAACTCAAGCGACTCAAGCCCTCCCTTCCCATTATCATGATTACCAAAAGTGAGGAGGAGAATATCATGGAGGAGGCTATTGGTGCTAAAATTGCAGATTATCTCATAAAACCTGTTAATCCAAATCAGATATTACTGTCACTCAAAAAAAACTTAGACGCCACAAAGTTGGTGACCGAAAAAACCATAGCCAGTTATCAGCGTTCTTTTCAAGAGCTTAACGGTTTGCTGATGCAAACACAATCATTAGACGATTGGTGTGAATTATATCAAAAAATTCTCTTTTGGGAATTAGAGTTAGACAACATTGATTCACCCGAACTGCAAGAGATCTTTCGTTATCAAAAAACAGAAGCCAACTTGACGTTCTCCAGATTTATTGAAAAAAACTATGCCACCCTTCTGTTCGAAGATAATGAACGTCCTTTTTCGCATCAAGCGTTTAAACAGCTTGTAGCCCCTCGTTTGGAATCAAAACCCACACTATTGCTTGTGATTGATAATCTTCGGTATGATCAATTTAAAAGTATCTTACCCATTATTTCACCCCATTACAATTTGATTTCTGAAACAGAATATTTTAGCATATTACCCACAGCTACGCAGTATGCTCGAAATGCCTTTTTTTCTGGGCTACTTCCATCTGAAATGGAGGCGCAACATCCGCAATGGTGGAAAAATGATACTGATGAAGGCGGAAAAAACTTGCATGAAGCTGATTTTTTGGCAGCTCAACTCAAACGGTTGGGCATAAATGTGCTACATTATTATAGTAAAATCAATCGTCCGCAAGAAGCAAACAAATTCCTAGATGCACTAAGAGCAGAAAATGCCGAGACGCTTAAAGTAGTAGTCTATAATTTTGTAGATATGATTTCCCATTCCAAAACAGAAATGGATGTCATTAAAGAGCTGGCAAGTACAGACAAAGCATACCGGTCATTAACCAAAAGCTGGTTTCAAAACGCTATGTTGTTAGACATTATTAAAACAGCACAACAAAAAGGATATCAACTTATTATAACTACAGACCACGGCACAATCAACGTAGAACAACCTGCTAAAATCATTGGAGACAGAGAGTCTAGCACAAATATTCGTTACAAAACTGGACGTAGATTAAAAACAGGAGATAAGCATGTATTTATGGTTACAGACCCCAGAAGAATTGGGCTGCCAAGCATCAACATGAGTAGCTCTTTTGCTTTTGCTAAAGACAATTATTATTTGGTTTACCCCAATAGATACCATCACTTTGTAAACTATTTTAGGAATACGTACCAACACGGTGGAATTTCGCTAGAGGAGATGTGTATTCCATTTGCGGTGTTTTCTCCCAAGTAGCTTATTTTTGTCATATGGTAAAAGAGGTAACCCTTGAAAATATTAAAGCATTTGCTAAACAGCTTATCTCAAATTTTTCGCATAAGATTATATTGCTGAAAGGCGATTTGGGAGCTGGCAAGACCACGTTAGTAAAAGCTATTTTTGCCTCATTGGGCGAATCAGACCAAGTATCAAGTCCAACTTTTGGTATTGCCAACGAAGTACAGCTTCCAGAAGAAAAGGCATATCATTTGGACTTATATCGCATAGAACATTCTGAAGAATTAGCGCAGTTTGGTTTTGAAGAATATCTGTACTCCGGAGGGTATTGCTTCATTGAGTGGCCCGAAATTGCCAAACATTATATACCAGAAACACATCACACCATTAGCATTGAAACCATAGATGCTTCCACACGAAAAATAACATTTGTATGAGTTTTTTAAAACGATTAGGCTACTATTTGGGCGGCTTTTCTGTTGGACTGATTTTCTTATTTTTCTTTTTTAATGGAAAACGAACACAATGCAACTACTCTCCTTCTGCTAGAGTAAAAAAAGATATTCATCAAAAAAACTGGGTATTTGAAGGTAACTTTTACACCATAACGGACACCGTACAATGGTTTAAAAACGCTGATATACGTTTTAGTGAAAGTACCATTGGCGTAGATTCTTGTAACGTTTATGTAATGGAACTAGATGATGACACTTTTTCCATAGAAAATTGCGCAAACACGGCGTATTTTAAGCGTTAACTTTTCTTAGACGCAACTCTTTTTTAATCATCGTTTGTTCTTGGGCAGTTTGTGTTTTCATGGAACTGTTTTCTAGGGCTCTCCGAATCAAATATGGAATGGATTTCTCTAGCGGTCCAAAAGGAACATATTTAAAGACATTTGCCCCAGATGAACTCAGGGAAAAAGAGGTATAATCACGCATGCCATAGAGCTGGCTAAACCATAAATTTTTATGGTTTGTTGCTATATCCCTTTGTTTACATGCTTGTACAACCCAATCAATGTCAGATTCGTTGTGAGTTGCAACGATACAGAAGTTTCGACTTAAATTTTCTAAGGCTAATTCCAACGCTTGGCGATATTGCATATCCGTTTGGGCTTTTGTGTCGCAAACAGGCGAAGGAATACCGAGAGTTTGCGCGCGTTGACGTTCTTTCTCCATATAAGCCCCTCGCACCAGTTTTACCCCTAAAAAGTAATCTTTTGCTTCGGTACTAAGTTTTTTATATGTGTCAAAGGTACCTTTAAGATAAAGTTGTAATGTGATGGCAACCACTACCCTTTTTTGGTTGTACTTTTTCATTAGCGGAAGTACCAATGCATCCACGCCAGACTGAATCCAACTTTCTTCGGCATCTATCATTAGTACAATGCTCGACTCGGCTGCCAATGTTGCACAATCTTCAAGGCG
>DLPY01000076.1:0-134 GCA_002478685.1 Flavobacteriaceae bacterium UBA7446 | reverse complement strand
TTTTCAAATAGCGAAAACGCACCGATTGCCGTGGGCTTTAATACAGCAAATGGATAGGTATCATTTTGAGCTGCAGCACCTATTGTCTGTAAAATCACAGCTGTGTTATCCTCGAAACCCGTTTCGTTTGTAGC
>DLPY01000005.1 GCA_002478685.1 Flavobacteriaceae bacterium UBA7446 | reverse complement strand
AGCAGAGAAACCAAAAGCACGCCCACCTTTTGTTACTTTGGTAACACGTTGTACGCCAACCAAACGATCTTTAAGTTCAAGGCCACCCGGTTTTACAAATTCTACATTATTATAATCTTGATACATACTTAAAAGTTTAATCCTGCTTCGCGTGCGCCATCAGCAAGTGATTTTATACGTCCGTGATACAAATATCCTCCGCGGTCAAAACGAATGGCAGAAATGCCTGCGGCGAGTGCTTTTTCGCCAATAGCTTTACCCACTTTCTGCGCAAGCTCTGATTTTGTCCCGTTATGCTCTGTAAATTCTTTATCTCTTGATGAAACCGAAGCAAGCGTGACGCCTGTTTCATCGTTTACAATTTGAGCATAAATCTCTTTATTACTTCTGAAAACAGACATGCGTGGCATATCAGCAGCACCAATTACGGTGTCGCGATAGCGCTTTTGGATGCGTTGTCTACGCTGGGTTTTGTTCATTTTCATATCCCTACTTATTATGCAGATTTACCTGCTTTTCTTCTAATTTCTTCACCTACAAATTTCACTCCTTTTCCTTTATAAGGCTCTGGTTTACGAAACGAGCGAATTTTTGCCGCGATAGAGCCTACCAATTGGTTATCATGCGAGCTAAGTTTAATGATGGGGTTTTTCCCTTTTTCAGAAACCGTTTCAACCTTAACTTCTTTGGGTAATTCAAAGACAATATTGTGTGAAAAACCAAGTGCAAGGTCTAATTTCTGACCCTGGTTTGAGGCGCGGTATCCTACCCCTACCAATTCTAATTCTTTTGTAAAACCAGCAGACACACCTTGTACCATATTGAATATAAGCGAACGATACAGACCGTGTTTTGCTTTATGTGATTTACTTTCAGAAGGGCGTGAAACAACCAATTGACCATCTTCTTGTGCAATACTTACCGAGTCATAAGGCTGTGAAAGCTCGCCCAACTTCCCTTTTACAGTAATCACATCGGGTTGGATGTCAATCGTGACGCCTTCTGGAAGTGCTATAGGATTATTACCAATTCGTGACATAATTCAATTCTTTAAGGTTTAGTGAACGTAACAAAGTACTTCGCCACCTACGTTCTCTTTTTTTGCTTGTTTGCCTGTCATTACTCCGTGAGACGTAGAAATGATGGCCGTTCCCAATCCGTTCAATACGCGTGGTACTTCGTCAGATGCAATATACTTGCGAAGTCCTGGCGTACTAACACGCTGTAATTTTTTGATAACAGGCTCTTTTGTAAGGCGGTCATATTTCAAAGCGATTTTGATACTACCTTGAACCGTGTCATCCTCTTTTTTATAGCTAAGGATATATCCTTGATCAAACAAGATTTTAGTAATCTCTAACTTTAAATTAGAAGCAGGTACCGAAACCACTCGATGTCCAGCACTGTTTGCATTACGAATGCGCGTTAAATAATCTGCAATTGGATCTGTATTCATAATATTTTATTTACCAGCTAGCCTTTTTAACTCCAGGGATTAATCCTTTGTTTGCCATTTCACGGAACATTACACGCGAAACGCCAAACTGACGCATGTATCCTTTTGGACGACCTGTTAACTTACAGCGGTTATGCATACGAACAGGAGATGCGTTTTTAGGAAGTTTTTGCAATGCCTCATAATCGCCAGCCGCTTTAAGCGCAGCACGTTTGTTAGCGTACTTGGCAGCAAGTTTTGTTCTTTTGACCTCACGGGCCTTCATTGATTCTTTTGCCATACTAGTTTTTCTTAAAGGGCATGCCCAATTCGTTTAACAATGATTTTGCTTCTTTGTCGGTATTCGCTGAAGTAACAAATGTGATATCCATACCTGCAATTTTGTTTACTTTATCAATGTCTATTTCAGGAAAAATAATCTGTTCTTGAATTCCAAGATTGTAGTTACCACGACCGTCAAAGCCATCGGCTTTTACCCCTTGAAAGTCACGTACGCGTGGAAGTGCAGCCGTTACCAATCTATCAAAGAACTCATACATTTTATCACCACGTAAAGTAACTTTAGCACCAATGGGCATACCCTTACGAAGTTTAAATGTTGCCACATCCTTTTTTGAAAGGGTTGGTAGGGCTTTTTGTCCAGAAATCATTGTTAACTCATCTACAGCATGGTCCACTAATTTTTTGTCTGCAACAGCAGCACCAACGCCACGGCTCAAGACAATTTTTTCAAGCTTTGGTACTTGCATTAGGTTCTTGTACCCAAACTCTTTAGAAAGGCGTGACATTACACGCTCTTTGTATTCGGTTTTAAGTCTTGGTTGATAACTCATTTTAAATAGCTTCATTAGTTTTACGTGCAACACGTACTTTCTTTCCTTCTTCCGTACGGTAGCCAACACGAGTGGTTTTCCCATCGGCAGTTAGCAACGAAAGATTTGAAATAGCAATCGGTGCTTCTTTTTCTACAATGCCTCCTTGCGGATTTTGCGCATTAGGTTTGGTGTGACGCTTAACCAAGTTTACACCTGAAACAATCGCTTTGTTCTTGTCGCGAAGCAGTGAAATAATTTCACCCTCAGTACCCTTGTGGTCGCCTGCAATCACACGTACTTTATCTCCAGATTTGAATTTTATTTTACTCATAACTATAATACTTCAGGAGCTAGGGAAATTATTTTCATAAACTTACGGTCACGCAACTCACGTGCTACAGGACCAAATACACGTGTTCCGCGCATTTCACCTTGTGCGTCTAATAACACACATGCATTTTCGTCAAAGCGGATGTATGAACCATCTGGACGACGAATTTCTTTTTTAGTGCGCACCACCACAGCAGTGGACACTTGTCCTTTTTTAACCGAACCATTTGGTGTGGCTTCTTTTACAGTAACCACAATCTTATCGCCAATAGAAGCATATCTGCGCTTTGTACCACCCAAAACACGGATAGTAAGCACTTCTTTGGCACCTGTATTGTCGGCAACTCTAAGTCTTGATTCTTGTTGTACCATTACTTTGCTCTTTCAATAATTTCAACCAAACGCCAGCATTTTGATGCACTCATTGGGCGTGTTTCCATAATTTTTACTGTATCGCCGATGTTACAGTCGTTTGTTTCATCATGTGCTACGTACTTTTTGGTTTTCAAAACGAACTTACCATACATAGGGTGCTTAACGCGTTTTACTTCGGATACTACAATAGATTTTTGCATTTTGTTGCTTGTTACAACACCGATGCGTTCTTTACGTAAATTTCTAATTTCCATATTACGCTTGTTCTAAATTTCGTTTTGTTAATGCTGTTTTGATACGTGCAATGTTTCTACGCTGCTCACGTAAAGAAATAGGGTTCTCAAGTGGTGATAGGGCATGCGTAGCGCGAGCACTTTCGTAGCTTTTTTGAATAGCCATAAGCTTTTCGTTAAGCTCTTCAACCGATAATTCGTTAATTTCTGTTTGTTTCATACCTAATTCTTATGCTTCGTAATCACGAGCTATAACAAATTTTGTTTTTACAGGAAGCTTTTGAGCCGCAAGGCGCAATGCTTCTTTAGCTACTTCGATAGGCACTCCCGAAAGCTCAAACATAATACGTCCTGGCTTTACTACAGCGACGTAGTGATCTAGCGCCCCTTTTCCTTTACCCATACGTACTTCAAGTGGTTTTTTAGTGATAGGTTTATCCGGGAAGATTTTAATCCACAACTGACCTTCACGTTTCATGTATCGTGTTGCAGCAATACGCGCAGCTTCTATTTGGCGCGAGGTGATAAACTTGGAATCAAGTGCCTTAATACCAAACATGCCATTCGATAATTCATGTCCACGCTGTGATAGGCCTTTCATGCGACCTTTCTGCATTTTGCGGTGTTTTGTTCTTTTCGGTTGTAACATGACCTAAACTTTATTTTCTGCGGCGAGGACTACGTCCACCGCGTTTTTCGTTTTTCCCTTTGACTGCACCCAAACTCATACCCACTAGTGGCGAAAGCTCACGTTTACCATATACTTCGCCTTTCATAATCCACACTTTGATACCTAAACGGCCATAAGTGGTATGTGCCTCTACTAGTGCATAATCGATATCTGCTCGGAAAGTAGACAATGGAATACGTCCATCTTTATAACTTTCAGAACGCGCCATCTCAGCTCCATTCAAACGACCTGAAATTTGCACCTTAATACCTTCAGCATTCATGCGCATAGCAGCAGCTATTGCCATTTTAATTGCACGACGATATGAAATACGGCTTTCTATCTGACGTGCAATACTTGCTGCAACTAATTGAGCCTCAAGCTCTGGACGCTTAATTTCAAAAATGTTCAATTGAACTTCTTTATTAGTAATCTTTTTAAGCTCCTCTTTTAGTTTGTCAACTTCCTGACCTCCTTTACCAATAATAATACCAGGACGTGCTGTGGTAATAGTGACGGTAACAAGTTTTAATGTGCGTTCAATAATAACGCGCGAAACGCTTGCTTTGGTAAGTCGTGCATGAACATAACGACGGATTTTTTCGTCTTCGGCTAACTTATCGCCGTAGTCATTTCCTCCGTACCAGTTGGATTCCCATCCTCGGATGATACCTAATCTATTGCCTATTGGATTTGTTTTTTGTCCCATATTCGGTATTAGCTTTGCGCATTATCTTTAGCTCCTAGCACGAGTGTTACGTGGTTTGAGCGTTTTCTAATTCGATGACCTCTTCCTTGTGGTGCAGGACGCAAGCGTTTAAGCATAGTACCACCATCCACTCGGATTTCCTTTACATAAAGACCTGCTTTTTCAACATCAGCGTCTTCGTTTTTGGCTTGCCAATTTGCAATAGCCGATAGTAATAGTTTTTCTAAACGACGTGATGATTCTTTTGCGCTAAAGCGCAAAATAGACAAGGCCTTTTCAACACCTTCGCCGCGAATCAAATCCGCCATAAGACGCATTTTACGAGGCGATGTTGGGCAATCGTTTAGTTTAGCAAAAGCAATATGCTTTCGGTTTTCTTTTAGCTGTGCTGCTGTTTCTCTTTTACGAACTCCCATGGCTTATTTTTTTCCTTTGTTTTTAGCTCCTGCATGACCACGGAACGAACGCGTTGGTGAAAACTCGCCTAACTTATGTCCTACCATGTTCTCGGTTATGTATACAGGAACAAACTGACGACCGTTATGAACGGCAATCGTTTGACCAACAAAATCAGGTGTAATCATAGAAGCACGTGACCAAGTTTTGATTACAGCTTTCTTACCAGATTCCACATTGGCTTGCACTTTCTTTACCAAGCTATGATGTACGTAAGGTCCTTTTTTTAGTGATCGAGCCATTATTTATTTTTTTCTACGTTCAATAATATACTTGTTAGACGACTTGTTTTTGTTGCGTGTACGATATCCTTTTGCAGGAATACCATTACGCGAACGTGGATGCCCACCCGAAGCACGCCCTTCTCCACCACCCATGGGGTGGTCTACTGGGTTCATCACAACTGGGCGAGTTCTTGGGCGACGACCCAACCAGCGGCTGCGACCCGCCTTTCCAGAAACCACCAACTGATGATCTGAATTTGAAATCGTACCGATAGTAGCCAAACAAGTTGTCAAAATCATGCGCGTTTCACCAGATGGCAATTTAATTGTTGCAAACTTGCCATCACGCGCCATTAGCTGTGCAAAAGCACCTGCGCTTCGTGCAATGGTTGCTCCTTGTCCTGGGTGTAATTCAATACATGAAATAATCGTACCCAAAGGAATGTTAGCCAATGGCATCGCATTCCCAATTTCCGGTTGTACTTTATCACCAGAAACCACTTCTTGACCAACTTTAAGTCCAGCTTGCGCAATAATGTAACGCTTTTCTCCATCGGCAAACTGAGTAAGTGCAATAAATGCAGAGCGATTTGGATCATACTCGATCGTTTTAACCTCAGCAGAAGCGTCAAAACGGTTGCGCTTAAAATCAATAATGCGATAACGTTTCTTGTGTCCACCACCAATGTAGCGAGAAGTCATGCGTCCGCTGTTGTTACGACCACCTGAGCGTTTTTTCGGAGCAAGCAAGCTTTTCTCCGGCTTATCAGTGGTGATGGCGTCGTTTCCATTTACCACTCTACCGCGCTGTCCAGGAGTTATAGGTTTGAGTTTTCTAACTGACATCCTATGGATTTATAAATTACTATAAAAATCAATGTTTTCCCCCTCTGCTACTTCCACAACTGCGCGTTTGGTAGCGTTGGTTTTCGAATGCTGAATACCGTTTTTGGTATAGCGTGATCGTCTTTCTGGTCCGTAGTTAAGCGTACGCACTTTTTCTACAGTAACACCATAAGCAGCCTCAACCGCCTTTTTAATCTCTACCTTATTTGCTTTTGGGTTTACCAAAAACGTATAACGGTTGCGCAACTCACTTTCGCGGGTAGCTTTTTCGGTAATGACAGGTTTTAGCAAAATACTCATCGTGTGTTATTTACTCAGATTAGCTTCAATTGCAGCCACGGAACTTTCCGCAAGTACCAAATGCTGCGCATTCATAATTTTATATGTGTTTAACTCATCGTTTGTAAGCACTTCTGCAGAGCTAAGGTTTCTTCCCGCCAAATAAACATTCTGGTTTGGTGCACCCAATACCCAAAGTGATTTCTTGTCGGCAATTCCCAGTGCGCTGAGCGCTGCTTGAAACGATTTAGTTTTCGGTGCATCAAATTGAAAGTCTTCTACAACCGTGATGTTTTGTTGTTTTGCCTTGAGGCTAAACGCAGACTTGCGTGCTAAGCGTTTTACGTTTTTGTTCACCTTTTGGTTGTATGAACGAACACGAGGTCCGAACACACGACCGCCACCACGAAACAATGGGTTTTTGATACTTCCCGCACGGGCAGTACCAGTACCTTTTTGACGTTTGATTTTACGTGTACTAGCCGTAATCTCAGCACGTTCTTTGGCTTTGTGCGTACCTTGACGCTGATGTGCCAAATATTGTTTTACATCCAAATATACAGCATGCTCGTTTGGCTCTATCGCAAATACAGCTTTGTCAAGCACGATGGTGCGTCCAGTTTCTTTTCCGTTAATATCAACTACTGCAACTTTCATTACTTACGAATTAAAATAAACGCATTTTTGTGACCAGGAACACAGCCTTTAACCACTATTAAGTTTTTTTCAGGAACTACTTTTAGTACACGTAAGTTTTGTACGGTAACTTTTTCGTTTCCTGTTTGACCTGCCATGCGCATTCCTTTGAATACACGAGCTGGATATGAAGCAGCACCTATTGATCCTGGTGCGCGTAGACGGTTATGCTGACCATGTGTGGCTTGACCAACACCGCCAAAACCATGGCGCTTTACAACTCCTTGAAATCCTTTTCCTTTAGAAGTACCTGTAATGTCCACAAACTCTCCTGCTGTAAAATAATCCACAGTAATGGTGTCTCCAAGTTTATAATCATCTTCAAAACCTTGAAATTCTACAAGCTTACGCTTAGGCGCTGTACTTGCTTTTTTGAAGTGACCTCCAGCTGCTTTAGTTACATTTCGCTCGGCCTTGTCATCAAAACCTAACTGCAACGCTTGGTATCCATCAACTTCTTTAGTACGAACTTGCGTTACGACACAAGGACCTGCTTCAATAACGGTACATGGAAGGTTCTTCCCATTCTCGTCAAAGATGCTTGTCATACCAATTTTTCTACCTATTAAACCAGACATAATCTGAATTTTTTCTCCCTTCGGATGTTATACTTTAATTTCTACTTCTACCCCGCTAGGCAACTCTAACTTCATCAAGGCATCAATGGTCTTGGATGAAGAACTGTAAATGTCCAACAAACGCTTGTACGAGCTAAGCTGAAACTGCTCACGGGACTTTTTATTTACGTGTGGTGAGCGCAATACCGTAAAAAGTTTTTTGTGTGTTGGTAATGGAATGGGACCCGTCACCACAGCACCCGTTGACTTTACGGTTTTTACAATTTTCTCGGCAGAGCGATCTACCAAATTATAGTCGTACGATTTAAGTTTAATTCTAATTTTTTGACTCATCGATTCTCTATTTAGCTCTGACCTGATGCGGCAGCAATTACATCAGATGAAATATTTTGTGGCGTTTCTTCATAGTGGGAAAACTCCATAGTAGAAGTTGCACGACCAGATGAAAGGGTACGCAACGACGTTACATATCCAAACATTTCAGAAAGTGGCACATTGGCTTTAACAACCTTAGAACCAGCACGATCATCCATGCTATTCACTTGACCGCGACGACGGTTAAGGTCACCTACAATATCTCCCATGTTTTCTTCAGGAGTTAGTACCTCTAATTTCATTATCGGCTCCATGATGACGGCACCAGCAGCTTTCGCGGCGGCTTTATATCCAATTTTTGCAGCCAATTCAAATGAAAGCGAATCCGAATCCACAGGGTGGAACGAACCGTCTTTTAGGGTAACCTTGATGGCGTCAACCTCAAAACCAGCCAATGGGCCGTTTTTCATTGCTTCCTTAAAGCCTTTTTCTACCGATGGGATATATTCTTTTGGAACGTTACCCCCTTTGATTTCGTTAACAAACTCAAGACCTGATTTTCCTTCTTCGGCAGGCTCGAGGGTAAACACAATATCGGCAAACTTACCACGACCACCCGACTGCTTTTTATAAACCTCACGGTGGTTGGTAGAAGTTGTAATCGCTTCTTTGTACTCTACTTGCGGCTGACCTTGGTTTACGTCAACTTTAAATTCACGTTTAAGGCGGTCAACAATAATATCTAGGTGGAGCTCACCCATGCCCGAAATAATCGTCTGTCCAGAAGCCTCATCGGTTTTTACTTGGAAGGTTGGATCCTCTTCAGCAAGTTTTGCTAACGCCATCCCTAACTTATCAACGTCAGATTTGGTTTTTGGCTCCACTGCAATACCAATTACAGGGTCAGGGAAGTCCATACTTTCCAAAATTATAGGTGATTTTTCAGCAGAAAGCGTATCTCCGGTCTTTATGTCTTTAAAACCTACTGCAGCACCAATATCTCCAGCCTCGATAAAATCAATAGAATTCTGCTTGTTGGCGTGCATTTGGTAAATACGTGAAATACGTTCTTTGTTTCCGGAACGATTATTCAACACATAAGAACCCGCATCCAAACGACCAGAGTAAGCGCGGAAAAATGCCAAACGACCAACAAATGGATCTGTAGCAATTTTAAATGCCAAAGCTGCGAACGGATCATTTACAGAAGGCATACGTGAAATTTCAGCACCTGTATCCGGGTTGGTACCTATAATAGCCTCTTTATCTTCAGGAGAAGGTAAATAGCGGCAAACAGCATCCAACAAAAACTGAACCCCTTTATTTTTAAATGCAGAACCACAAACCATAGGGATAATGCTCATGTCTTGGGTAGCTGCACGCAATGCATTGTGTACTTCATCCTCAGAAATACTATCAGGGTCTTCAAAATATTTTTCTAATAGATTTTCGTCGTATTCTGCAACGGCTTCAATAAGTTCGCCACGGAATTTTTCAACGTCATTTTTCATTTCCTCAGGGATGTCTACTACATCAAATGTAGCGCCCATGTTTTCTTCGTGCCAGATGATTGCGCGGTTTTTAACCAAATCAACACATCCTTTAAAGTTATCTTCATCGCCAATAGGAAGTACGATTGGCACAGCGTTAGACTTTAGCATTTCACGAACTTGTGTGCATACATTAAGAAAGTTTGATCCTTGACGATCCATTTTATTTACAAAACCCATGCGCGGCACTTTATAATTGTCTGCCAAACGCCAATTGGTTTCAGATTGAGGCTCTACTCCATCAACAGCAGAAAACAAAAACACAAGTCCGTCTAAAACACGAAGTGAACGGTTTACCTCAACGGTAAAGTCAACGTGACCTGGAGTATCGATAATATTAAAATGGTATGGTTTTGCCCCTTCAACAGCTTTACCTTGCTCGGTTGGGAAGGTCCACTCACAAGTTGTAGCAGCAGAAGTAATAGTGATTCCGCGTTCTTGTTCTTGCTCCATCCA
>DLPY01000015.1:2110-34687 GCA_002478685.1 Flavobacteriaceae bacterium UBA7446 | reverse complement strand
GATTGATATTAAACCAACACATCTTTATGTAAAATTTATTCCCAAAAACGAAGAAGAATTGTCAATCCTTCAAAACGATAACACATTAATATTGTATAGCCATCCGCTAGATTATGAAATTATAGAAGGAAGTGGCGATTATAGGGATCCTGAAGTCCCTGAAGGGCAGCCAACGTATCAATATTGTGCAGTCAAAGTAGATAAAGTGCTACCCCCCGAAGTGGAAAGTGAAATTCTTGAAGAACTTTTTATACCTGATGAGGATAAAAATGAAGAACCAACTAGTACCAAAGCAGGAAAAGTAACATCTCTTGCCTTTGATGCTAGTGATGGTAGTATAGAAGCGTTAGTGGACGAAGCGTTAAGAATAACGAATAATCTTGATAATATAGGTGAAGGAATAGATGATACAACAGATAATCAATCGGATATTCAAGCAAGGTTTTTTAAAAGAAAAAGTAAGTGGCGACCTGCCGGAACGATTAAAGTTTGGGATGATGATATTGTGTCTACTACTACCCGAAGATTATTTAGCCATTGGGAGTATTATAATTGCCACGAAGACACTAATAAGTCTTTTAGTGGTACAGGAGGAGGACTGGCTGAACAATGTAAAAGAGCCGTTTACAAGTACGAAACGATTGAAACCAATGGGGGTTATGTCCCTGTTGAGGGTGTAAGAGTAAGGGCAAGGCGTTGGTTTACAACTCATACCGGGATAAGCAATGCGCAAGGGCGTTACTCTTGTGACGGTAGATTTAGAAGACCTGCAAAATATTTTATAAAATGGAAAAGACACGATTTTACGATTAGATGGTCATGGCTATCATCAGCAAAGTACCGAGGACCTAAGAAAAAAGGAGATTGGAACTTAAACATAAAAGGAGGCACCCAAGAGTTTTACGCCACAATATTTAGAGCAGCACACCACTATTATTATAAAGATATTAAAGGATTAAAAAGACCGCCACAAAATTATTCATGGAAAAGCAAAGTGAAAATTAACGCAAAGTACGAGACAAACGATAAACTGAATGGGCAACATTGCAAGGATTGTAGGTGGTTTGGTATTTTAAGTAGAATATATATTTATAATCCACAAAATAATACTTCCGACATTTATGCTACTACCATTCACGAACTTGCTCATGCCAGCCATTGGGAGTTAAGGCGAGGAAAATGGAATGATAATAATTTGTCAAAAAAAGTAAAAGAATCTTGGGCAACAGGAGTACAATGGGAACTTACTAGAGTGGTATATCCCAAATATAAAGGTAGAAGATGGAGTACTCGACTTAAAGATTATACCCTTGTAGTAACCGATATGATTGATGAATATTTTGAGAGTGGACAAGAAGCAACAAACTTTGGCTATATTGATACAAGAGACCAAGTTTCAGGGTATACGATAGAACAAATAGAAGATGTTTTACGCGACACCTCGTCATGGAACGAATGGAAAGATAACATTAAAAACAGATATGACAATGATACAGAAGACAATTTGGAACAAATTTTTAGAGCTTATGAATAGTTTAAACACAATACTATTGATTTTGTTCTCATCATTAATTATTGGCTGTGAATGTGAAGATTGTACAGGTAATGGTAATTACCCAATAAAGGCTACTATATATTTTTTTAATCAATCTAATGATTCTATTATTTCAGCAGGATGTAATAGAGATTTGGCAGCTAATGAGACATACAAACAAGTCATAAGAACATCGTTAGGGATTAAAGTTAATGATGTAGACGAATTTCCTGTTTCAATCTTTACTAATTGTAGCATGAAATATAAAATTGCAGATGGCTTCAAATGTGAACAAGAAATTTATAACATAAATAGTTATGAAAACAAAAAACAGCTAGAATCTATAAAAGACACTTTAGTATTTGAACTTACATTTAGGTTTACAGAAGAAAGAAAAGTGGCAGCAGAACCCTGTAATTAGAACACACTTTTGCACATGGTATATAAAAAATAGCAATCAAGCGCAACTAACATCTAGAGGTTTATAAAATGAAAAAAATTGATTAATCATTGCCCGCAATTCAAGCTAATTGATAAATATTAAAACTACACACATCAAATTATTACTTGATGAGATCCAATGGTATAAAAGAATCTGTAAAATACATTACCTACCAAAATCGTCAGAAACACGCACAATATCATCTTCGTCAGAGGGGTTCTCAGCATCGGTATGTTGCCAAATTTCGGCTATTAAGGCACGGCTTTGCAAGCCCACCAAACGATGACGCTCACCTTGCTGCAAGCGCACCTGATCGCCTTCATTAAGCACCTCCACTTCGCCTTGCTCATCTGTATCAGAACGAACAATTCCGGCAGTACCCCTATAGACGCGCCAAATTTCAGCACGACGGTGATGATACTGCCAAGATAGGCGAACTTTGGGCTCAACAATCAAAATTTTTGGGCTTAGCTTACCACATATTCGCAATGAATCTACATCTAATCCTGAGAAAAATTGGTTGGCAAAATCCTGCGCCTGAGCTTCATCAATTACTAAAAATCCGCCCCAAGGACGATTAAAATCATGAGCTAAAACACGAAAGCCAAGATTTTGAATATGTACTTTTATTTGCTGAAAAGAATCCATTTTGATTTTTTACAAAAATAATACAGTTATTTTCTGTTTCATATTTTAATATATAATGTTTGCAGTAAATAATTATATTTAATGAAATTTTAACAAAATGTTTAAATTGTTGTATGCAAAACTTTTGGATGAAAAAACCAAAAGGTTCAGCGAAAAAATCATCATTAACATTGCTATTTTCAGCTTTATACTTCATTTGGCTGTGATTGCGCTGAACGATTTAAATCTTCTGGGAACGCTTATTTTTGGAGAATTGTTTACCAATCCCATTTCAGCAATTTACACACCTTTTTCCTTCATTCTGATTTATGAAGTATATCTGCTGATATATTATTTGCCAAAGTCCATGACCATTTACATTGGCAAACAATATGAGATTATCATGCTTATTGTTATCAGGAGACTTTTTAAAGACTTGTCTAATTTTTCGCTTGAAGGAAACTGGGTTGAAAACACACAGAATCTTCAATTTGTATATGATATTATTGCCACTATAATATTGTTTTTACTCATCCATTTGTTCTATAAAATGAATAAATTTAGAGTCCGGAAATTGCTAAAACTCACCGAAACGAAACCGGAATTAATTCGATTTATAAAGTTCAAAGAGGCACTTGCGGTAATTCTCGTTCCCACCTTCATTGTCATTGCGCTATTTAATGTACTGGACTGGGCAACACATGTAACTGAGTTTCAATCTGGGTTAAAGCAAGGGTTAGATGTTAATGCTGTTTTCTTTGATGATTTCTTTACTGTATTAATTTTAGTAGATGTGTTATTATTATTGTTTTCGTTTACGCACACGGACAAGTTTAACAAGGTAATTCGCAATTCTGGATTTGTAATTTCAACCATTTTAGTCAAGTTATCATTTAGTGTAACGGGGTTGCAAAATGTGGTGTTGATTATTTCGGCTGTTGGATTTGGCGTTGCTATTTTATGGATCCATAAATTGTTTGAACAAAACAAACTTCCCACCAATTATTAAAAAAACCCACACCAAGTAAGTTTTGCATAAACTCGAAAAAAAACAGGTTTGAGGCTACCTGAGTGTTCAAGGATCCACATAGGCGGCTTGCTTTAGCACTCAAAACTCACCTCTTCGAATTAAATTAGCGTTGAGTTTATCAAAAAATGTACCTGATGCAGGTAGGGCATTAAGAAGGCATATGCACCTCTAAATACTTTTTTAAAAATAATACTTTTTTCTGAATTTCAGTTTGGTTATTAGCTGTTGCATCTTTGTCCTTACTTGCCTGTACTGCAATTTGTAGGGCACACATTGCCAACACATCTTGTTTGTCTTTGACCGCATAATTCTTTTCAAAATGCTCCACCATGGTGTTTATGCTTTTAGCAGCTTCTCGTAAAATTGCCTCCTCCCCTTCTGGGACACTTAGTGGGTATACTCTGTCGGCGATGGAAAGTTTAATTTTTTGCATCAGTCTCCAATTTCAAGTTGTGCAATACAGGCATCAACTTCGTTAATCAAGGCATCTATATGATGAAGTGCACGTTTCCTAGCAGCGGCATCGCCCATGTTTATCCCTTGTGCAGATTTTAGTGCATCGTATTTTTCTTGCCAGTTACGCGACATCTCGTGTTTTTTTTTCAGCTTACCAACAGTTTCTGCCAACGCCTGCTTAAGTTGCTGGTTTTCCTGCTCTAACGCATGTAAGCTATTTACCAAGAGATGTAATTGGCTTTCTAACTCCTCCAAATGCTGAACGATTTCCATAAACGTGAAATTCAATCCAAATGTACCTAAGCTATAACGTTTTTACAAGTTTAGCTACATAAGGTTTGTACAATAATGATGTACATTTGTTGATATGAACCGCATAATCTTACTCTGCACACTCTGTTGCTGTAGGTTTTCGTTGGCACAATACTACCAACCACCCGTAGATATTCCTATTCAATTATCTGGGACTTTTGCTGAACTTCGTGGAACCCATTTCCATGCAGGAATCGACATTAGAACACAAAGCAAAGAAGGCTTACCGTTGCGTGCTGTTGCAGAGGGTTATGTATCACGAATAAAAATTCAGCAAGGTGGTTATGGAAAAGCACTATATATCAATCATCCCAACGGAACCACTAGCCTATACGCTCATTTACAACGCTATAGCGATAAAATTGTTCCACACGTTCGAAAAAAACAATATGACAAAAAAAGCTATACCATTAATTTTTATACAGAACCTGACGATATTAAAGTAAAAAAAGGGGAAATTATAGGATATTCTGGCAATACGGGGTCATCGCTTGGTCCACATTTGCATTTTGAACTGCGGAGCACCGCAAATCAAATTCCGTTTAATCCAATTCTTGAAGGTATTTATGTACCAGACTCCATAAGACCTGTTATTAAGCAGGTTTTTGCGTATCCAATTGATGGGGTTGTAAATCAATCAGAAGAAAAAATACAACTCAATTTTACCCAAAAGAATGATAGCCTTTATATTGCTGATAAGGTTGTTGCATTGGGTAAAATTGGTTTTGGACTAGTACATTTTGATCGACAAGATAACTCGTATAATAAAAATGGAACATTTGAAATTTTGGCAACAATTAATGGAAATCAACGCTTTTCGGCTCGTTTTGATACCCTTTCTTTTGACGATACAGCTCATATGCATAAACTTTTAGACTATAGGCATTATGTGGAAACCGAAAAGAAAGTAATGCGTCTATTTAATCCGTTTTTAGAAGCGGTTCCTTTTGTTGATTTTTCCGAAAATGGTTGGATACATGTTGAAGAAGCAGAAAGCTACACATACAACGTAACCCTTCGTGATATAGCTGGAAATAGCACCTCATTAATTATTCCAATTATTGGAAAAAAAGAAGAGGTTTGGGTACAAAAAAAGCCCCCACAAAAAGGAAAAACAATTCACCCTAATAGGGATTATCTTTTTGAGTTTGATAGTGCTAAGTTGTATTTAGATGCTAAAACCTTCAGTGAGCCCACACCACTAAATGTTTTTATGGATAAGGACACCCTAAATATAGAAAATCCGTATGCGTATTTCAACAAAGCCTACAAGCTTACATTTGAAAAAAAATATACCTTAAGAGGGGAGTATCTTGCGCTAAAGCGTAAAAATCAATGGAGATTTATTGCCAAAAGAAATCCTAAAGGGAAATTTACCACCAAACTAAGAAGTACTGGTGCTATTGCTGTGCTTCAGGACACCATCCCTCCTACCGTAACAGATCAAAAAAACATCAGCAATCGGTGGATTTCATTGGAAAAAGACATTCGCTTTACAATCAAGGACAAGGGTTCAGGCATTGATCGTTTTGAGGGGTACCTAAACGGAAAATGGATATTGTTTGAATACGAGCAAAAAAAGAATGAGTTAACGTTTAGATTTAAAGATCCAATAAAACTTTCACAAGTAAAGCACAAATTAAAGCTAATTGTTTGGGATAAAGCGGGCAACAATACTACATTTGATACAACGTTTTATCGTAAAGAATGAAAAATCATGTTGTAGTACTGTTGATTTGGCTGTGTTCATTTGGAGTCTTTGCACAAAATGCTACAATTCAGGGAGTTGTTACCAATGATAATCAACAACCCATTCCTTTTGTAACCATCACGACCGATCTTGGACTGGGTACCACCGCAAACGAAAATGGTTTTTATCGGCTTGCTATACCAATAAACAAGCAAGTTGAGGTAACATTTTCTCACATTTCACACAAAAACTTAACTGTATCAATAGATGTAAAACCGAACACCTCCAAAGAACTTCATCCCGTAATGAATACCGAAACGGCGCAAATTGGGGAAGTTGTTGTGCAAGGAAACCGGTCGGCAAAGGTACGTGGCGTAACGGTACTTTCACCCAAAACCATACGCGCCATTACGGGTGCTAATGCGGGTGTTGAAAATTTATTGCTTAGTTTACCAGGAGTAAATTCCAATAATGAACTTAGCACTCAATACGCAGTTAGAGGAGGAAATTATGATGAAAATTTGGTCTATGTAAATGGTATTGAAGTATATCGCCCTACTCTAATTAGAGCAGGGCAACAAGAAGGGTTGAGCTTTCTGAATCCTGATCTTATTCAAAACGTAACATTCAAAGCTGGTGGTTTTGAAGCCAATTATGGCGACAAACTTTCCTCTGTATTAGACATCAATTATAAAACTCCTACTCAAACCAAAGCGAGTGTTGAAGCAAGTTTACTTGGAGGAAGTATCAGCTATGGAACGAAAAAAAACAATTGGTCTGCTATTGCTGGAGCACGCTACAGAGACAATCAATTGCTTGTGAATCAAAAAGAAACAGGGGCTCAATATCAACCTGCTTTTGCTGATGTGCAAACTTTTATTACTTATCAAAAAAAAGAAGCTTGGAAATTTCAGTTTTTGGGATCTATCTCTAGAAATGATTACAGTTATGCTCCCCAAACCCGACAAACAAATTTTGGTACGATATCAGAACCTAGAGCACTATTGGTGTATTATGATGGACAGGAACAAGACGTTTACGAAACCTACTTAGGTGCGCTAAAAACGACATTCCAACCCAATAAAAAAACACAATACACACTGACAGGATCGTTGTATCACACCAAAGAGCAAGAGTATTTTGACATCCTAGCGCAATACCTTCTTGGCATGCCCAACCTTGAAATTGGTTCTGAAAATTTAGGAAACGTAAAGTTTGCGGAGGGAGTTGGCAGTCAACACACGCATGGAAGAAACGACTTTGATGCACTAATCAGTTCATTGGATATTTCAGGAAAACACCAAATAGAAAGGCATGAATTCCGCTGGGGAATTCAATTTAAGTCTGAGGATATACGTGATCGTGTAGTGGAATGGGAAAATGTAGATTCTTCTGGATTTTCAATTCGTCCGCCAACCTACACGACGGTAAACAATCAGCCTTATCAGGCTTTTGAAGGTCCGTTAGTGCTATTCAATACTATTCGTGCAACACAGCAAAGCATATTAAATAGGATTTCGGGCTATTTGCAATGGAACAATCGCTTTTTGATGGGAAGTAGCGTTGCGTGGCTATCGGTAGGTGTGCGTTTACATAGCTGGGAATTGACAAACTTTAACAACTCAGGTAGTACATTTTTTAGTCCACGAGTCCAACTAAGTCTGCAGCCTGTTCAAAATCCTAACGTGGTCACACGATTGTCGCTTGGCAGCTACGCACAAGCACCTTTTTACAAAGAACTGCGTGACAGGAATGGCACGATAAACCCTGAAATAAAACCACAACAATCATTTCACCTTGTATCTAGCCACGATCGTAAATTTTCACTATGGGACAGGCCTTTTGTGTTTCAAGCTGCTGCGTATTATAAGTATTTATGGGACGTAAATCCATATACACTGGAAAATGTTCGGATCCGATATCTAGCAAACAACAATTCCGAGGCTTGGGTGTATGGAATAGACATGCGCCTCAACGGTGAGTTTATTTCTGGAACTGAGTCTTGGATAAGTTTAGGCCTATTGAAAGCCGAGGAAAATCAAGACAATAGAGGTAGAATTGCCCGTCCAACAGATCAACGGTTAAAATTTGCGATGCTATTTCAGGACTATGTGCCAAAATTACCCTTTTTAAAAATGAATCTTAATTTGGTATATAACACGGGTTTACCAGGCGGATCGCCCAGCTACGCTGACGCATATGATTATCAAAATAGACTCCGCGACTACAAACGCGCAGATATTGGTTTTCTATATGTGATTAAAGACGACACGCGTTTCAGAAATACTTTTCGTGCTTTTGAGGAATTACAAGTGGGTGTTGAAATAATTAATATGTTTGATGTGCAAAACGCCATCACCAACACTTGGGTCAGAGATGTGTACACGCAACGTCAATTTGGCGTTCCAAACTATATGACGCCTCGTGTGTTCAATGTAAAGATTAGCGCACAGTTTTAACTGTTGACATAAGCTTCCAAAATATCAACCAACTTTTCTATCTCTGCCTTGGTGTTTTCAGGAGAAAAAGAAATTCTAAGCGATGGTCGTATATTCTCCTCAGGAGTAAGCAATACATTCAAAACATGCGACCCAGATTCACTCCCCGACTGACATGCACTTCCCTTAGAACAGCAGATGCCTTGTAAGTCTAGATGGAAGGCAAGCAATTGCGCCTTTTTTTCATTCATGGGTAGGCGTGCGTTTACTATGGTGTGCGTGCTGGAATTCAAATCACTGCAAGCACCGTTAAATGCTGTTCCAGGTAACGCGTTTTGAAGTTTTTCTATACAATATGTTTTTAGTGCCTTGAGCTTATCCGTATCTGCTTCCATGGTTTCATAACATAAACGTAACGCCATTTCCATTCCTACAATATTGTGCACCGGTTCCGTTCCTGCTCGCATACCCCGTTCTTGTGCACCACCCAAAAGCAAAGCGCCTAGACCAGTTTGTTTTCGCACATACAAAAATCCAACTCCTTTTGGTCCGTGAAATTTATGTGCTGCTGCTACTGCAAAATCAATGGGCAATTCACCTAATCGCATTGGAAAATGTCCAATCGATTGAACCGTATCGGAATGAAAAAGTGCCTCATACTTCCTACAAAGATTACCTACTTCTTCTATATCCAAAACAGTTCCTACCTCATTGTTTATATGCATTAAACTCACCAATTTATTGGCTGGGATGTCGGAGAGCAATCGTTCCAAATCACTCATATCAGGAAGTCCGTTTGACAACACTTTTACCATGTGAAGGGTAATAAAACCCTGTGCTTCAAGGTGTTCTAAAGGATGTAAAACTGCATGATGCTCAATTGGAGAACTAATTATATGCTTGATTCCCAAATGATGGACTGCACACTGTAAAACGGTATTGTCTCCTTCTGTTCCGCCAGAAGTGAAAATGATTTCTTTGGGGAGTGTGCCTAGTTGACCAGCTATATATTTTCGCGCTGATTCAACTTTAGCTTTTGCCGAACGACCTGCTGCATGAACAGACGACGGATTTCCAAAATGTTCTTTCATGGTTTGATGCATTGCATCTATTACGTCAGGAAAGATAGGGGTGGTTGCGGCATTATCTAGATAGATTAGTTCCATATGTTTTAGTTTGGCTCAAAGGTTTGGAGTGTTTTAGTAATAATGTCTACACAAGCTATTAGCTCGTCTTCAGACATTACAAGTGGTGGTGCAAAACGAATGATGTTTCCATGCGTAGGTTTAGCAAGTAACCCGTTTTCTTTAAGTTTTACGCAAATATTCCATGCGGTTTCACTGTCGGGTGTGTCATTGATGACTATAGCGTTCAATAGTCCTTTTCCACGAATAAGATTTACAATCTTACTCGTTTTGATATAGTCGTTCATCAAATCACGGAAAAGCTGTCCTAGTTTTCGCGCATTTTGGGCAAGATTTTCATCTTTAACAACATTCAATGCTGCAGTAGTAACAGCTGCTGCTATGGGATTTCCGCCAAACGTGCTTCCATGTTCACCAGGCTGAATAACATCCATAACCTCATTATTTGCTAAAACTGCAGAAACAGGATAAACACCTCCACTGAGGGCTTTACCTAAAATCAAAACGTCTGGAGCAGCAAACGTATCAGGCTGGCGTAAACATGAGGCCTCACAACTGCAATTTCCACAAACTGCTAATAATGACCCTGTACGGGCAATTCCTGTTTGAATTTCATCTGCAATAAAAAGTATTTCATGTTCATTACACAGCTGCTGGACAGTTCGCAAATAAGTATCATCTGGGGTAAAAATTCCAGCCTCCCCTTGAATTGGTTCTACAAGAAAGCCCACAATATTATGATTGGAGGCAAAAGTATCTTGAAGAGCTTCAATATCATTGTGTGGAATAGAGATAAATCCAGGTGTATATGGACCAAAATCCTTTTTCGCTACTTGATCATCAGAAAATGAGATAATGGTTGTGGTTCTGCCATGAAAATTATTATGACAAACCACAATTTGAGCTTGCTCTTGTGGGATTCCTTTTTTTTGCACACCCCATTTTCTAGAAATTTTAATGGCGGTTTCTACAGCTTCTGCGCCTGAGTTCATTGGAAGGATTTTGTCAAATCCGAAATACTCCGTTATAAATGCTGAAAAAGGACCAAATACGCTGTTGTGAAACGCGCGTGATGTTAAACATAATTGCTGCGATTGTTCTTGTAGTGCTTGCACAATTCTTGGGTGACAATGCCCTTGATTTACCGCAGAATACGCTGATAAAAAATCAAAATATTTTTTACCTTCTACGTCCCACAGATACACCCCTTCACCTCTATCTAAAACTACAGGCAGCGGATGATAATTATGTGCACCGTGACGCTGTTCTAAATCAATGAATTGATCCGTAAGTAACGTTTTCGTTGCCATACCAATCAAAAGTACTAAAGTCTTAGCCAATAAAAAAGTTAAGCCTTGGTTTCGTAGGCTTTTTCAATGAACTCAATGAGTTCGTGATATCCTTTTCTGGAAATATATAGCTTCTTTTCGTTTGAAAGTATTACCGTGTATTTCACATTTCGCAAAATGGATTTAATTTCGTTAATAGAAACCAAAGCGGTTCTACTAACTCGGAAAAAAGTATTTGTAGGCGCTAATTTTTTTTCTATCTCAAGAAGAGACATGTTTACGAGCAAATAATCATTTTTCCCATGTTCTTTAAGCACAACTTCCGTTTTCTCTTTTCCCTTATGTGTTTCAACACAAATAATATCATCTACTGAAACAAAATCAATTGAAAACCTATCTGAAAATGTAAAACGCTCGGATGGACCTCTTTTTACAGCTTTGAATTGTGTCAACAAATTAGCATCAAAAACCTGTTTGTCTTTAGTGCTTTGCAGTTTCTTCTCAATTTTATTGACCGTTACTATTAAATCTTGAATTTCAAGTGGCTTTAGTAAATAATCAACCACTTGGTATCTTATGGCGCGTAGCGCAAATTCGTCATGCGCAGTACACATCACCACTTGCATATCGTGATAGCCAACTTCATCTAAAATATCGAATCCACTACCTTCATCAAGTACAATATCTAAAAATAAAATATCAGGTTTATTAGATATCAAATATTTAATGGCGTTCTTTTTTTTTGAAAAAGACGCCTCAAGATTAATATTTGGGCAATACTTTTCTAAGTAATAAGAGAAAAGTGCGATATTGCGTGCCTCGTCATCAACAATTACTGCAGTTAGCAATTTATGTTTAGTTTTTATTGATGTTAAAAGTATAACATTTTTTAAGTGTTGCCAACAATTGTTAATTTGTTAAAGTTTAAATAATCGCAATTTTTTACTTAAATGAACCATATCTCGAGTACCCAAAACAACGTCATTAAAGAACTCATTTCGTTACAGTCAAAAGCCAAAAAACGGACTGAAAAACAGCAGTTCGTGGTGGAAGGAAGGCGAGAGTTACATATAGCAAGCGTATCTGACTATACTATTAACGCCCTTTTTTGGTGTCCTGAAATCTTTAAAGAATCTGATTTTTTAACTTGGGTTCTACAATTTGATAAAAGTATCAATCTTACATCGGTTTCATTAACAGTTTATCAAAAACTAGTTGTTCGGGAAAATACCGAAGGTATTATTGGGGTTTTAAGTCACAAAAATCACTCCTTGGATTCATGGCAGCCAAAAAGTAAAAACCCCATTATTGTTGTTTTAGAATCTATTGAAAAACCCGGTAATCTTGGCGCAATTTTAAGGACTGGCGACGCCTCTGGTATTGACTCAATAATCATTACCGAACAACGCACAGACATATACAATCCAAATGTGATTCGATCCAGCGTTGGTGCTTTTTTTTCAGTACCAATTTTTGTCTGTTCCAACAAGGAGGCATACGATTTTCTAATTAAAAACAATATAAACACATATGCGGCATCACTCCAAAACAGTATAGACTATGGCCATTTAGACTATAGACAACCCACAGCTTTTGTCATGGGTAGCGAAGCAAAAGGTTTAAGTCCTTTTTGGTATAAGCATGGAATTACTGCTATTAACATTCCTATGTTTGGGAATGTGGACTCGCTCAACGTTTCTGTTGCAACGGCGATTTTGACTTATGAGGTAATTCGTCAGCGGAGTAGCTAATTTTTGTATCTTTAACAGATGCAGACGAAAGAAGCCAAGGAAAATACAATTATTGCGCAGGAGTATAAAAACTTGCTGCGCAATACGTATTTGTCATTGTCTTCAGCAGATAAAAAATTGATTAGACTGGCTTTTGAAACCGCTGTTGATGCGCATAAAGACCAACGGAGAAAAAGTGGTGAACCGTATATTTTACACCCAATTGCTGTGGCACAAATTGTAGCCGATCAAATTGGACTTGGCGCAACGTCTATTGTTGCGGCACTATTGCACGACGTGGTTGAAGACACTTCGTTAACCCTCGATGATATTGAACTCATGTTTGGCGAAACAGTTGCCAAAATTGTAGATGGGCTTACCAAAATTTCAAAACTGAGCAAGGACAAACGAGTTTCGGTTCAGGCAGAAAACTTCAAAAAAATGTTACTAACCATGAACGATGACGTTCGGGTTATTCTTATCAAAATTGCAGATCGCTTGCACAACATGATGACACTTGCAGCAATACCTGAAGAAAAGCAAGTACGCATAGCCTCAGAAACGCTTTATATCTATGCGCCATTAGCACACAGAATTGGCATGTATAATATCAAAACCCAACTGGAAGATCTGGCGCTCAAGTACACCGAGCCTGAAGTTTATTCAGACATTGAGCAAAAAATTAAAGTAAGTGAGGAAGAACGATTAAATTACATCAAAAGTTTTACAGATCAACTCCAAAGTCACCTGACCAAAGAACGCATAAGGTTTAAAACAGAAGGAAGATTCAAAAGTATTTTTTCGATACGCAAAAAAATGCAGCTTAAAAACAAAAAGTTTGAAGAGGTTTTTGACCATTTTGCGGTACGCATTATTTATTCATCAACACCAAAACAAGAAAAGTTTTTAGCTTGGAAAATTTATTCAATTTTGACTGATCATTTCCAGCCTAATCCCACCCGCCTTCGCGATTGGATTTCATCGCCTAAATCTACAGGCTACGAAGCGCTTCATATTACCGTAGTCGGGCCAGGTAGTAAGTGGGTAGAGGTGCAAATTCGTTCGGAACGCATGCATGAAATTGCCGAGAAAGGCTATGCTGCACATTTTAAATACAAGCATGGAAAACAGGACGAAGGCGGTATGGAGCTTTGGCTAAATAGGTTACGTGAGGTGTTGGAATCACAAGACGCAGACGCAGTTGATTTTGTTAAAGAATTTAAGCTAAACTTATACGCCAGCGAGATTTTTGTTTTTACGCCAAAAGGAGATTTAAAATCACTACCTAAAAGAGCCACGCCCGTTGATTTTGCGTTTTCGATACACAGTGAAGTGGGTAAAAAGACACGAGGTGCGCGAGTAAATGGTAAAATTGTTCCGTTAAATTTTGAGCTCAACAGTGGTGATCAAGTTGAAATTATCACATCCGAAACCACAAAACCCAACGCAAATTGGCTTGATTTTGTGATTACCTCAAAAGCTCGTTCTGCAATTAGAACCGCACTAAGAACAGAGGAGCGTGAAATTGCCAACGAAGGTAAAGAGCTATTACGGCGAAAATTGCGTCAAATGAAATTTAAATTTAATGACCGTATCATTAACGCAATGGTTTCGTATTTCAAACTTAAAACTAGTTTGGATTTGTATTACCGTATCGGTATTGGAACGATTGATAACAAAATGCTAAAAAAGTTTGCCTCTGAAGAGAACAATCGTTTTTATCAATTGTTCAGACGCAGGCCATCAGACAAACCCAAACAACAAACATTAGACAACGCTCAAATTTTATCATTTTATGACATGCTGGTTTTTGGTAACAATCAAGAAACCCTTGAATACACGCTTAGCCCTTGTTGTAATCCTATAGCTGGAGATGAAGTATTTGGTTTTGTTTCTATCAATGAAGGCGTAAAAGTACACAAAAACGAATGTCCAAATGCCATTAGCTTGCATTCCAACTACGGTTACAGAATTATGAGCGCTAAGTGGGTTGATTCATCTAAAGGTTTCTTTACGGGAAGTATACGGCTTTCAGGTTTAGACCGATTGGGGCTCGTAAACGAAGTAACTAATTTAATTTCAAATGCACACAATGTTGATATAACTCAAATTCATTTTGACACTGAAAACGGCACATTTACTGGCGACATCAAGCTTCATGTGCGCCATGCTTCAACATTGTATGTACTCATTAAAAAACTAGAAAAAGTTTCGGGAATCGATAAAGTAGTAAGGGATTAAAATCGGTTGCGTATCTTTGTTTTTTGGGTCTATCTAAATGGAAAACAAATTTGAAATAGTCAAGAGTGTTTTTGTCCAATTTTTGGACATCAACGGACATCGAAAAACTCCAGAACGCTTTGCCATTTTAGAAGAAATTTACTTAAGTAATGAGCATTTTGATATAGAGTCACTTTACATTAAGATGAAAAACAAAAATTATCGTGTAAGTCGTGCTACACTGTACAACACCATTGAGCTTTTATTAGCTTGTGGATTAGTTCGCAAACATCAATTTGGATTGCAGCACGCGCAATATGAGAAGTCATATTTTGACAAACAACACGATCACGTAATTCTAACAGATAGCGGTGACGTAAAAGAGTTTTGCGACCCTCGTATTCAAGCAATAAAAAAAACAATTGAAGAAGTTTTTGATATTGATATACACGCTCATTCCTTGTATTTTTATGGCACCAAAAAAAACACTAAATAATAACCATTTATGGCCATTGACTTACTCTTGGGCTTACAGTGGGGCGACGAAGGAAAAGGCAAAATTGTTGATGTACTTGCTAAAAAGTACGATATCATTGCACGTTTTCAAGGCGGACCCAATGCAGGACACACTCTAGAATTTGAAGGAATAAAACACATTTTACACACCATTCCTTCGGGAATTTTTCATCCAAAGGCCATCAATTTGGTTGGAAACGGTGTTGTGATTGACCCTGTGATTTTTAAGAAAGAATTGAAAAAGTTAGCTCCTTTTGATATCAACATCCGTGAGTCGTTGTTGGTATCAAGAAAGGCGCACCTGATTTTACCGACACATCGCTTATTGGACGCAGCCTCTGAAATGGCAAAAGGAAAAGCCAAAATTGGTTCAACACTAAAGGGAATTGGTCCAACTTACATGGACAAAACAGGGAGAAATGGAATTCGTATCGGCGATATTGAACTTTCAACATGGAAAGGAAAATATGCGCTTTTACGTGATAAGCACCTTGCCATGATTGACAATATGAAAGTATCATTAGAGTTTTCTATAGACGATTTGGAAGCGGCTTTCTTTGAAGCCGTAGCATATTTGAAATCAGCGGTTTCTTTTGTTGACAGCGAAGAATACCTACGAGTTGCGCAACAAAACAAGCAACAAGTTTTGGCAGAGGGCGCACAAGGATCTCTGCTGGATATCGATTTTGGCACCTATCCTTTTGTAACTTCATCCAATACAACTGCTGCCGGTGCATGTAACGGATTAGGAATTGCTCCAAATAAAATTGGTGAAGTTTTTGGGATTTTTAAAGCATACACTACTCGAGTGGGAAGTGGCCCTTTCCCAACCGAGCTATTTGACGGAATAGGCGAAACCATAGGTCGTGTTGGAAATGAATTTGGTGCTACTACAGGTAGACCAAGACGTTGTGGTTGGCTTGATTTAGTTGCCTTAAAATACGCAGTGGAAATCAATGGAGTTACCCAGCTTATGATGATGAAAGGCGATGTACTTTCTGGGTTTGATGAGCTTAAAATCTGTACTGCATACACATATCAAGGTGAAACCATTGAACATCTTCCCTATTCATTAAATGCCGATGAAGTAATACCACATTACACTACTTTGCCAGGCTGGAGCGAAGATTTGACACGTATGTGTAAAGCAAATGAGTTGCCAAAAACATTCAATGAATATGTGGCGTTTATTGAAGATTTTTTGCAAACACCCATCAGCATAGTATCCGTTGGTCCAGACAGAAGCCAAACCATTTTTCGCTCCACTGAATAAACATAAATGAAGCCTGTATTTTATTCTTACTTGCTTTTGCTTTTGTCTTTTGGGTTGAGTGCACAAGAGCAAGAAATTGAAATACGAAAAGCCGGATCTTTTCAGTTGGATCAAGAAAATTTTCCAGGTGCAAATATTCTTACTCGCAGCGAAACACAACAAGTGCATTTGGTACATCAAGGCATGGATGTGTGGTCAGACAAAGTCTTTTTTTACAAAACCGAAAACAGGTTTAATGCCATTGGAAACGTGCGCATTCAGCAAGGAGATAGTTTACTACTTACCAGCAAATTAGTCAACTACGACGGAATCCGCAAGCTTGCCGTTGCAAAAGAAAATGTAGTCCTTGATAACAAAGAAATGCTACTCAAAACCGACACGCTTTATTTTGATCGCATTGCCGACAAAGCATATTACACATCAAACGGAACCGTGTATGATAGTCTTACCACAATTAAAAGTAAGCAAGGAACCTATATCTCGGAAAGCAAAAAGTATCAATTTGAAAAACAAGTTGTAATTACAAATCCGGACTTTAAGGTGACTTCTGCTCGCATGGACTTTTACACTGAAACTAAGTACGCCTTTTTCTACGGAAAAACAACGATTATTGGGCAGGACTATTTAGTACGTTGCAAGAAAGGATTTTATGATACTCAGCGCAAATTAGGATACTTTAAAAAAAATGCCTCAGTTGACTACGATAATCGAAATATTGTTGGGGATAGCATCTACTTTGACGATGCAAAACAGTATGCTGCTGCTACACAAAATATTCGTATAACCGATACTATAAACAACACCTTTTTAACAGGAAATTACGGGCAAGTTTTTAAAGCACAGGATTCCGCAATGGTAACCCATAGGGCAGTAGCTATTAATTTGGTAGAGCAAGATTCCCTATTTATTCATGCCGATACGCTTATTGCTACTGGTCCGCCCGTTGAACGAGTACTTAGGGGGTTTCATGACGTACGAATATTTAAAGAAGACCTAAGCGGCAAAGCCGACTCCATTCATTTTAACCAAAAAAACGGACGCGCCAGACTTATTAGACGTCCCATGAGCGACAAAGAATTACAGTTTTTAACTCCACAGGAAATTGCTGACAGAAATCCAATTTTATGGTCAGATAAAAGTCAAATGACTGGTGATGAAATTCATCTAACCATAGACATGGAAAAAGAAGTTTTGGATTCTCTCTTGATTTATAATAACGCGTTTGTTATTGAACAAGATACTCTTGATGTTGCTAACTTCAATCAAATTAAAGGATTGCAACTTAAAGGTAAGTTTAATGGGCGTAGCTTAGAAATAGTTGATATCATTCAAAATACTGAGATGGTATATTACCTGTACGACGACGAAACTCTTGACCTTGTAGGAATTGACAAAGCAATATGTAGTGCGTTACGCCTAACTTTTGAAGAAAGCGCCATTGATAATGTCACATTTTTTACCAATCCAGATGGAATTGTATATCCACCAGATGAGCTACCCGCCAACGCACGTCAATTATTAGGGTTTTCATGGCGAGAGGATGAACATATTTATACAAAAGAAGATTTATTTCACGGAGTGGATTTGGAGCAAATTACCATACAAGTGATACCTAAATTGCCAAAAACACCTTTAAAACAAAAACAATAAGCGCCATGCAAAAATTAGCGTCATTGTTTGAAAAATATCAAGCGCAAACAACCCCCTACCCTATGGGTTTAGAAATTGTTCGTGCTAAAGGTTGCTATTTGTACGATCAAAACAACAAACGGTATTTGGACTTGGTTGCTGGTGTATCGGCTTGTAGTTTGGGGCACAGGCATCCAAATGTAGTGCGCGCCATAAAAAAGCAATTGCGAAAATACTTGCACGTAATGGTATATGGAGAATTTGTACAAAAAGAACCTGTATTACTAGCTAAGTTATTGGCGGATAATCTACCCGAACCTCTTGATACTACTTACCTCACCAACTCGGGCACAGAAGCCATAGAAGGGGCACTAAAGTTGGCAAAACGAGTTACAGGGCGAGCAGAAATCATTGCTGCCAATAACGCCTACCACGGCAATACCATGGGTGCCATGAGTGTTATGGGCTATGAAGAAAGAAAGAGTGCATACCGTCCATTAATTCCAGGAACTACATTCATTGAATTTAATAATTTTAAAGTCATAGAACGCATTACAAGCAAAACTGCTGCTATAATTCTTGAAACGATTCAAGGCGGTGCAGGATTTATAAAACCACAAAAGGGCTATTTAGAGAAAATTAAAAAACGTTGCGAAGAGGTTGGTGCTTTGTTGATTTTAGATGAAATCCAGCCGGGTATGGGCAGAACGGGAAAGTTATTTGCTTTTATGAATTATAATATTGTACCTGACATTTTGGTTACTGGAAAGGGACTGGGTGGCGGACTTCCAGTGGGTGCGTTTATTGCTGCACAACATCACATGGCGCAATTAAAAGAAGCTCCCTCGCTCGGTCATATTACTACTTTTGGAGGAAATCCAGTAATCGCTGCAGCTTCTAGAGCTACACTTTCTACAATTTTAAACAGTAATTTGATGGCAGAAGCGTTAGTAAAAGAACAGCTTTTACGTGAACTGCTGGTGCACAAAAAAATTAAAGAAATCAGAGGAAAAGGGTTGATGCTAGCACTAATTATGGATTCTACTGAAAGTGCACAACACGCTGTAAAACATGCACTTAAAAACGGCGTGTTATTGTTTTTCTTGTTGTTTGAGCCCAAAGCTGTTCGCATTTCGCCTCCGTTAACAATTACAAAAAAACAAATACGGCAAGCTTGTAAAGAAATTCTACGCACGCTTGATTGTCTAAGCTGTTGATTACTTTGTTGAAAATTATGAGTTTACAGTGATGTGTGCTTAAAATCTAAATTATAGATTTATAAAAAATCAAAGTGATGGATTTTCATTTTAACGGTTTTTCTGACCTACCTGTTTCACGATTTGAAATGATGCTGAAAACGAATGAAATCCAGTTTTTTGACGCGACTGAGTTTGAAGAAATTGGTCAATATTATATTGACATTGCCAACTTAAGTATGGCAAAAAAAGCCATTGAAGTTGGGTTAAGTCAGCATCCAGATTCCACAGAACTTACCCTTTTGCTTGTTGAGTATTATATTCTTACGAACACATACGAGGAAGCAAGGCTATTGTTAGATAATTTGTTAACCCTTGAGCCCTTCAATGAATATGCGTACCAACACTTAGCTGTAATTCAATCAAAGTCGAACGAACATCAAGAGGCCATTGAAAGCTTAAAAAAAGGGTTGTCCTTTAGCAATTTTAAATACGAATTTCATTCGCTTTTGGCCATGGAGTATTTACATCTTGATGAGTATTTTATGGCAAAGGAATATTTTATCAAGTGTTTAGAAGCAGAAGTTACTGACAATCACGCACTATACAATATAATCTACTGCTTTGAGTCATTAAAAGACACGGATGGAGCCATTGCCTACATGAACGAGTTCTTGAACAAAGACCCATATAACGAGGTAGCATGGCATCAATTGGGACGACAGTATTTGTCAAAGAAAATGTATGAGCAAGCCATTACAGCTTTTGATTTTGCAATCATCTGCGATGAGACCTTTATTGGTGCATATCTCGAGCTAGGCAAAGCCTTGGAGCATTTAGGAAGATTAAACGAGGCCATAAATCATTACGAAATTACACTTAGCATCGACGATCCAACAGCGTTTGCTCTGTTGCGTATTGGAGAGTGTCATCTCAAATTAAGTAACGAAGTTTTGGGTGTAAAGTTCATTAAAAAAGCCATCCACGAAGACCCAATATTAGATAAAGGTTGGCTATCACTTTGTGAATTTTATATGCGGAAAAACGCATACGCAAAGGTGTTGCATTACATAAAAAAAGCGGTGAAAATCGACAATACACATGTCCGTTATTGGCGGCTTTATGCGCAAGCAAACAAAGCTTTGGGCTTTTTGGAAGAAGCACACTTAGCTTATGAACGTTTAATTAATTTGGGGAATTACGAAGTAAATACATGGTTAGATTGGTCACATGTGCTGCTACAACTTCAAGAATATGAAAGCGGCATCAAGGCACTGCGTCAAGGAATTGAATTTCATCCCGAAAACAGCCAATTACACTATATGTTAGCAGGGTTTTATATGATGCAAGCTAAAGCAAGTGAGGCCTCATTCTTCTTGAAAAATGCCTATACCATTAACCCAAAAGACTTGGATGTTTTTTACGAAACTTTCCCTACTTCAAAAACTTCACCATTAGTAAAAGATACCTTGGCACAATCCTAGTTTGTTTGTAGCTATTGCGTAGTTTTACCATTCAATTTAAGTCATTAGTGAAATGAAAGAGACGCACAAGCAACTCGTTAATACTTACTTAAAAGGCATGGCTATGGGCGCAGCTGATGTGGTGCCAGGGGTTTCTGGCGGCACCATTGCGCTGATAACGCATATTTATGAACGGATGATAAAAGCAATTGATGCTGTTTCTGTATCGCTAATATTAGAGCTTTTCACCTCAAAACGTAAAGAAGCTTGGGGAAAAATAGATGGAAGTTTTTTACTTGCGCTAACTTCAGGTATTGGTACAAGTATTTTGATTGTCACGGGGGGTATTTCGTGGCTTTTTGAGCACTACCCTATTCCCCTTTGGGCATTCTTTTTTGGATTGATTTTAGGCAGTGCTTTCGTACTTAAAAAAACCATTAATCAATGGACTATTGGTTCGGTCTTAATGTTGCTTTTGGGTGCATTAGCTGCGTTTGGTATTGGTTTGGTTGCCCCCACCCAAGGTTCAGACAATCTGATTTATCTATTTTTTTGTGGTATGCTGGTTGTTGTTGCTATGATTCTTCCAGGTATTTCAGGTGCCTTTATTCTCATTTTATTAGGAGCTTATGGCACATCACTTGATACCATTACCAAACTAAAGACATTCGCGCTTGACGGGTTTGTAGTGTTTGCAGTTATGGCAAGTGGCGGCTTGGTAGGGTTAAAAGTTTTTGCAAAGCTATTACGTTGGCTATTTGCCAATGATAAAAACATGATTTTAGCAACTATGACGGGCTTTTTATTGGGGTCTTTGTACAAGGTGTGGCCATGGAAAGAAGTAACCCAATACTATATCAACAGCAGCGGTGAACGCACACCCTTAACTTCAGTTTCCGTTGTCCCAGATATATTAAGCGCAGACGCGCAAGTACTCCTTGCTGCAAGCACCTTTATATTTGGATTTGTTCTATTGTTTTTTCTGGAACGTTTAAGCAAAAAAAAATCCTATGCATAATCGTTCTTTTTCAGATTATGGATTGCTTATGCTTAAGGGCATTGCCATGGGAGTAGCAAATAAAATTCCTGGTGTATCGGGGGGTATTGTTGCGGTGGTAACAGGGTTTTATAAGGAGCTCATTTTTTCATTTCAACGCCTAAATTTTAAGGCGGTATTTTTACTTTTTAGAGGACGTCTTCGTACGTTTTGGCTGTATATAAATGGTACATTTTTAAGCGTATTACTGCTTGGGGTTGTTCTTAGTTATTTCACCCTTTCGCTTCTATTAGACGTTGCGCTATCTACTTATCCATATCACGTTTGGACGATTTTCTTTGGTTTAGTGTTGGCATCAGCACTACTATTATTTCGAGACTACAGCGCATGGCACGCCAAAACCATTGTGTTTGCGATCATTGGGCTTGCCGTTGGTGTTGGGCTTAGTATTTTATCACCCTCAGAGCAAAATGCTTCTTTGTTTTATGTGTTTTTATGCGGGATTATAAGTATTGTGGGAATGACCTTACCTGGACTCTCTGGCTCGTTTCTACTGATACTCATGGGGAATTATACCTTCCTTTTGGTGGATGCAGTAAATGGGTTTGGCAGATGGGTTATCTCCCCTTTTTCACGTGCAGAATTGGCTTCACAAGATGCTCATTATGCACTGATTTTTGGTGTATTTTTAACAGGCTCATTAGTTGGTATAAGTGGTTTGTCCGCTCTTATTCATCGCATTCAACAAAAATTTAATGACGAGTTACAAGCCACAATAATCGGATTTATATTTGGCTCATTATTTATACTTTGGCCTACAAACAGGACAGTTGCTGCACAGGCATCTATTTCGGGGCAATCGCTTTTTTGGATTATTTTTTGGGGATTAATTGGATTGATAATCGTTTTTGTTTTGGATTATTATGAGCGAAAAAAATAAGCAACTTTATGGGCTTTTAGGGCGAGATATTGATTACTCATTTTCAAGAGCCTATTTTTCGGAGAAATTTAAACGGGAGAAGTTACTGTATTGCAGCTATGAGAATTTTGACTTGCCTAATCTTGATAACTTTAGAGAAACTCTCCATAAGCCTAATTTGCGTGGCATGAATGTGACCATACCCTACAAGCAAGAAGTCATGGCGTTCTTAGATGATTTGGATGAAGTTTCGAAAACTATTGGTGCAGTAAACACCATTGTTTTTGAGAAAAATGGCACAACCAAAGGCTATAACACAGACCACAATGGATTTAGCGATAGTATTATGCCATTACTTCACGAACAGGTCACTGATGCGCTTATTTTGGGTACTGGTGGCGCGTCTAAAGCCATTAAATATGCGCTGAACAAAATGGGCATTCGTACGCAATATGTTTCAAGAAAAGGATCAGATACTGCTATAGGGTATGATGAGATTTCCACAGAACTTATTAAAAAACACAAACTTATTGTAAACTGCACACCAAAGGGTACATTTCCAAACATTGAAGAAAAACCAGACTTAGATTATGCCTCACTAACTCCTGATCATGTGCTCTTTGATTTAATCTACAATCCTGATGAAACTGCTTTTATGAAAGAAGGGGCAACTTATGGAGCTACGGTTTCCAATGGTCTAACTATGCTTGTAGGGCAAGCAGAGGCTTCATGGAAATTATGGAACCGTTAATTTTTTTGACCACTTTGTGATAAATTGTATATTCGACATGATTTTAAATCATGACTATGTTGGAACAAGCCGACAACGATTCACTTAAAGCGAACGAAGACACCGTAAGTGAACAAACTTCTAAACAGGCTCCGGTAAATGAAACAGCGCCTTCTGAATCTGTCGAGGACACCTCTATTTTGGAGGAAGAAATCTCTGATGCAACGGAGGAAAACTCTATCGACACTATTGAAGACACAGAAATAGCAGCAGATGAGACAGTGCCTGAGGAGTCTGAAAAGGAGTCAAAAGAAGCTGAGGCGATAGAAAAGTTTGAAGCAATGGAGCCTAAAGAATTGCTTAGCTTTTTTACAGAAAAGCTTAAAACCGAATCAGTTCAACATCTAAAACCAACCATTGAACCGTTGGTAAAAGTGTTTAATCAAAAGTTAGCAGCTGAAACGGCAAAACAGAAAGAATCGTTTTTAGCTGATGGTGGAAATCCGGATGCGTTTTACTTCAATCCGCCCATAAAAAAAGAATTTGATGAGTTATTTCGACGCTTCAAATCGGATCGCGGCACTTATTTCCGAAGTCTTGAGGAAAAGCAGCAAAAAAACTTAGCTTATCGTCTAGCACTTATCGAAGAACTTAAAGGACTTATAAACGTAGATCAAAACATCAATACAACTTATAATCAGTTTAAGGATTTACAAAAAAGATGGAAAGAGTCTGGGCAGGTTCCTCGAATGGAGGCAAATAACATCTGGAAAACCTACCACCACCACGTAGGTCATTTTTACGATTTTTTGCACCTAAATAGAGAACTACGAGAATTGGATTTTAAATTCAATTTAGAAGAAAAACTCAAAATTTGTGAGCAGGCTGAAACGTTGGCAGGAATGGAAGATATCTCCAAAGCATTTCGTCACCTACAAACGCTTCACAAAAAATGGAAAGATGAACTAGGGCCTGTGGACAAAGAACACAGTGAACAAGTCTGGGAGCGCTTTAGTGCGGCTACCAAAATTGTTCATGACAAGCGAAAGTATTTTTTAAAAAACCAAGAAGAAATTTATGAAGCAAATCTGATAAAGAAACAGGCTATACTAACGCAAATACAAGACTTATTAGCTTCAGAAATCTCATCAAAAACCAATATTAATCAGTTTACAAAAACCTATGAAGGACTCAGGGAATCATTTTTTGAAGTGGGAAAAGTCCCAGCAAAAAAACGTGATGACATTTGGGATGAATTCAAAAAAACAACAAAAGTATTTCGCAAAAAGCGAACACTTTACTATAAACAGTTAAAGCGCATTTTTGCCGAAAATATTGAAAAGCGAAAAGCGCTTATTGAGCAAGTTCAAGCATTAAAAACAGAAACAAATTTTAAAGAAACTACCCCGAAAATTATCGCATTACAAAAAGAATGGAAAACAACATTCCCAGTGAGCAGAAAAGATGATGGGGAATTGTGGAATACATTTAGAACTGCTTGTAACGAATATTTTGACCAGCTTGACGCAACTCGAAACAAAGCGAGTAATGAGGAGCAGGAACATTTAGTGCAAAAATATGAACTGCTTGATAAGCTAAAAAAAGCGTTGGATAACAAAGATAAAAGTCTAGAAATTGATACAATTGTTAGCAATTGGAATAGCATCGGGCGTGTACCCAAAAACAAATCCAGAATTGAGCAAGAGTTTAGTCGGTTAGCTGAAAAAGCTTATAAATCTTCCGGGCTATCTAAAGCTGAAATCACACAGAAAAGCTATCAAAACAAGTTGGATGGAATGCGTGGAAAAGATGATACAATCCGCAAAGAGACACATTCGCTTAAGCGCAGAATTGATGAAATCAAACAGGAAATCATCCAACTTGAAACCAACCTCCAGTTTTTTGGGAAAAATCAGGAGAAAAACCCAATTGTAATTAAGGTTAGACAAGATATTGCAAAACAACAAGAACGCTTAGAAGAACTAAAAGAGAAAAAACGACTAGTTAAGCAACTCCAAAAGGACTAGCCCACGGCTTGTTTTGCAGCTTGCCAAAGCGACTCCCATTGGGAGGCAGTTAATGAATCTAATCTCAAGTGTTGTGCTTCAGCGGCTTCTTCCATCGCTGTAAAACGCATCCTAAATCGGTTATTGGTAGACGCTAGTGCATCGTCAGGGTTGATGCCAAGAAAACGAGCATAATTTACCAATGAAAAGAACACATCACCAAGTTCGGCCGTAATTTTTTCTTTGTTATCCTGTGTTATTTCGTGTTCCAACTCACAAAGTTCTTCTTTGATTTTTTCTTTTACTCCATCAATGGAATCCCAGTCAAAACCAATGCCAGCAGCTTTATCTTGCATACGGCTTGCCATAACCAAACTGGGTAAACTTTTGGGTACTCCCGAGAGTACACTCTTGTTGCCTTCTTTAAGTTTTAGTTGCTCCCAATTTTTTTTAACCTCTTCGTCATCAACTACAGAAACGTCTCCATAAATATGCGGATGGCGTTGTATAAGCTTTTCTGAGATAGACTTTGCCACATCTCCAATATCAAACGCGTCTTGCTCACTGCCAATTTTGGCATAAAAAATAATGTGTAAAAGCACATCACCCAACTCCTTTTTAATACCATCCAAATCCTCCTCTAATAGTGCTTCGCTAAGCTCGTATGTTTCCTCAATAGTCAAGTGCCTAAGCGTCTGAAAGGTTTGTTTTTTGTCCCATGGACAACCTTCACGAAGTTCGTCCATTATGGTCAGCAAACGATCAAGTGCTTTAAGCTGTTGGGTGCGTTTGTTATCCATTAGCGGACATTGTTTTTATTTGGAAAACGCATGGCGTAATCAGGATTAATTTTGCCTTTCGAAATTTGTAGCAGTTTTGTCTTAAGCAATTTCTTTTTCAGGGGGCCTAACTTATCGGTAAACAAAATTCCTTCGATGTGATCGTATTCGTGTTGGATAATTCTGGAAGCAATGCCGCTATATTCTGCGTTTACACGCTCAAAATCTTCGTTGTAATATTCAATCTCAATTGTAGCCAATCGGTTAACCTCTTCTCTAATATCTGGAATACTTAAACAACCTTCGTTAAAAGCTTCTTGTGGTCCGCTGTAGGATACAATTTCAGGATTTATAAATACCTTTTTAAAATTTTTTAACTCACGCTGCTCAATATTATCTATACTTTTATCATTAGCAAACGGACTACCATCTACTACAAATAACCTAATAGATTCACCAATTTGAGGTGCTGCCAAGCCCACACCATGCGCAGCATACATGGTTTCCCACATATCACTTATGAGTTCTTTAAGGTTTGAATGTTGTTTTGAAATGGGCGCTGCCTTCTTTTTAAGTACTGTATCGCCGTATGCAACAATAGGAAGTATCATATGCGTTTGAGTTGATCTAAATACCCTTGCAAGATAAGCGTTGCGCTTAATTTGTCAATGACTTCTTTTTTTTGACGAATTTTTTTGGGTGCACCTGTTTGAACAAGTGCTTGTAGTGCCATTTTAGAAGTATATCGTTCATCGTAACGTACGATGTCAAGCGGGGGGAATTCGCGTTTGATCTTTGATAAAAAAACAGCGATTTTGGATTCTATTTCAGAGGGTGAATTGTCGCGCTGCTTGGGTTCGCCCACTACCAAAATCGTTACTTTTTCTGTGGAGGTGTACGTTTTTATAAATGGAATTAATTTTTCTGGCGCAACCGTATCCAGCCCAAAAGCACAGGTCTGCAATGGGTCTGTAACCGCAATACCGCAGCGTTTTGCTCCATAATCTATCGCCATTATTCGCGCCATATGGCAAAGGTAGGTAATGATTTTTTGGGAATACATCAACGGGTTTGGTTTCAAGACTGTATCTTTGAAAAAAATTACATGAGCAGAGCATTAATTGAAGCCGCCTGGGAAGATCGAGCACTTTTACAAGAAAGAGAAACAGAACAAGCCATTCATTCGATCATTGAACAGTTAGACCAAGGAGTACTCCGTGTGGCTGAACCCACTGAAAATGGATGGCAAGTAAACGAATGGGTAAAAAAAGCCGTAGTGCTATACTTCCCCATTCAAAAAATGGAAACTATTGAAGCTGGTTCATTAGAATTTCATGACAAAATTCCACTTAAAACAGGCTATAAAGAAAAGGATATTCGTGTCGTACCGCATGCTGTGGCACGTAAAGGTGCATACATTTCTGCAGGCACTATCTTGATGCCTTCCTATGTAAATATTGGTGCCTATGTAGATGAAGGCACTATGGTGGACACATGGGCGACGGTAGGAAGCTGCGCGCAAATTGGTAAAAACGTTCACCTTAGTGGTGGTGTGGGCATCGGCGGTGTTTTGGAGCCGTTACAAGCTGCACCCGTAATCATTGAGGACAATGCTTTTATTGGCTCGCGCTGTATTGTAGTTGAGGGTGTTCGTGTGGAGGAAGAAGCTGTTTTGGGTGCCAATGTGGTATTAACAGGTTCTACCAAAATTATTGATGTTACTGGTGATACCCCTGTTGAGCTAAAAGGACGTGTGCCCGCACACTCTGTTGTTATTCCGGGTAGTTATACCAAAACGTTTGCGGCAGGAAATTATCAAGTGCCTTGCGCGCTAATCATTGGAAAACGCAAAGAAAGCACCAACAAAAAAACATCGCTAAACGATGCGCTCAGAGAACATAATGTTGCGGTATAAATCACATGATTAGTGTTATCATTTCACATTATAACAATGTTGCAAATCTTGCACTAATTCTCGACGCACTTACAAAACAAAGTGTTACAAGTTTTGAGGTAATCGTCTCTGAAGATGGAGAAGATGCTGAGACCAAAGCCTTTTTGGCTGTTCAACACTACCCGTTTTCCTTACAACACACCACCCAAGAAGACAAAGGCTTTAGAAAAAATAGAATTCTGAACACCTCTATCAAAGCTGCAAAGGGCAGTTTTTTGGTATTCATAGACGGCGATTGTATTCCGCACAAGCATTTTGTTAAGGCGTATCAGAAAGTAAAAGAAAGCAATAAGATTTGTTATGGAAGACGGGTAATGCTTTCTGAAAAAATAACTGCTACGCTCCAAAAAAAGATGCAGTTTAATGGATTGTCAATATTAGATTTGATTTTAGGAGGTGCAAAAAAGTGTAAGGAAGGTATTTATACGAATATTCCACTAAGCATTAAAGAACGAGGGGTTAAAGGGTGCAATTGGGGAATTAGGAAAGAATTACTGCTTCAAATCAACGGTTTTGACGAAGCTTACGTCCATGCTACTGTAGGGGAGGACGATGACGTTGAGTGGCGACTCAAAGGGGTTGGGCTGACTAAATATTCTATGAAAAACAAGGCGATTATTTATCACTTACACCACAAGCGCAGTTACAACCAAGAAGGAACAAAAATCAATCAAAGACTAATGCAGGAGCGAGTACAGACAAAACAGTTTGTGTGTAAAGATGGGGTTTCTAAGAATTAACTTAAAAAATAAATCAGCCTTTTGTATAACCGTTGTATTCTAAATAATAAAATTTGATCTAACGAATAAACATTTGAGTAAAAGCGAATATCATCTTACAACATAAGGGATAGTTAATGATTATTTTGCACAATATCTTGATAAGCTAAAATATGCTTAAACGCACAAAAAGTAGTGGCCTTTGGCCCCTTCATTTTTCAGAAAAAAAGTATCTAGTCTTGAATGATTTAACGTATTTATATCTGCATCGAGAATGAAAGTAACCGCAAGTTCTTTCCCATCGAATTCCTTTTCGATTAATTTTCTTTTCTAAACTTCTAAGCTCACATGTATAACTTAGGTCTGAATCAACTTTTATTGTTTTGTTAGACTATAATTTTTTGTTCCCACTACTTTACCCCCAAAAAAAACACGTTCAATCCAAATAATAATTCGGTATTTGCGTTTCTCGTGTTTTGCTTTAGGGCGACCAATAACATTTGGTCCTGAAAAACGCAGCATATGCTTCCAGTCTAAAGTTTTTATTTTATCATGCATGACTTTTGGATGGGTTCCTTTAAATTTCAAACAATAATCCATGCGCCCATAATCGTAACCCTTGGAATATTTTTCGTATTCGGCTTTGGTTGCATCATCTCCTCTGTAAGCTCTGGCAAAATACATCCGTTTCTTGCGCATCAACTCTGGTGGACGAACCCAACCGTAATGATATATGTTTGCATTTAGCTTAACCACATTTAACTTGGAGGTTCCAACCTTTTTCCTATAACTTTTACCGTCAAAATCAGGGATACGTCTAAATGATTGTGCATCTGCAAAAGAGTGAATTTGTATGTCGTTACGCACAATTCTTATCTCAAGTGGGTACCAGCAGTGGTCACGGAAATAGTGATTGTAATCGCCATAAAAATGATAGTAATTAAACAAAAAACCATCAACGGAAGCGTTATTTAAATACTGTTTACACTTGGTTCTAATCTCATCATAATCTTCTTCATGAATCAATTCATCTCCTTGAACATAAAGAAGCCAATCACCTGTGCAATGTGCCTTTGCAATATCCGTTTGACGCGCATATTCTGTTCCACCAGTAAAAGTCTCCAAGTCCCATTCCGTATGAATTATTTTGATTTTATCAGATTGTAAACTTTGGATTTTTGCTTCAGAATCATCATCAATATCCCCTTCACCTAAAGCGATAACAAATTCATTGACAATGGGAAGTGCAGACTGAATGGATTCAAGAATGGGATAATACAACTTAGACGTGTTTCGCAAAAAGGTAAAACCGCTTATTTTCATAGACTCAAAGGTAGCATATTTACGTACATTCCTCTAAAATAGAGTAGTTTTGCGGTATGCGAATTGGATACGATGCAAAACGGATTTTTCACAATATAAGTGGATTGGGAAACTACAGCCGTGATTTGGTTCGCATTTTGGCTACCTATTATCCAAAAAACAGCTACCGCCTCTACAATCCAAAAAAGGGAACGCTCAACCGTTGGAAGGTCCTACCTAATACAATAGAAATTCAACCGATTGGAATTTGGCGCTGGCTGCATGCCATTTGGCGACAAGGCCCCATTGTGCGTCAGTTAAAAACAGATAAAATTGATTTGTACCACGGGCTTAGTGGAGAATTGCCTAAAGGGCTTGATATGCCTTCTGTGGTTTCTGTGCATGACCTTATTTTTTATCGTTACCCTGAATTGTATAAATCAATCGATGTAGCTATCCACAAAAAAAAGGTAAATCATGCAGTAAAAACAGCCTCAAAAGTAATCGCCATAAGTGAGCAAACCAAAGCAGATATAATACAATTTACAGGAATTTCTAAATCAAAAATTGAAGTCATTTATCAGGGATGCCATCCGATTTTTAAGACCGTTTTGTCAAAAAATGACAAAGATGACATTCGAAAGAAATATCAATTGCCTGAGAAATTTGTGCTGTATGTAGGTACACTAGAAGATCGAAAAAATGCATTATCCATCGCTAAAGCGTTAAAAAACACAACACAGAACATGGTGTTTGTAGGTAAAATAAAAAGCCATGGTGAAAAACTAAAATCTTATGTAGAGAAAAATAAAATTCAAGATCGTGTCGTTTTTATTGAAAATGTAAGCATTGAAGATTTAGCAGGCGTGTATCAATGTGCTACGTTATTTTGTTATCCTTCCTTTTTTGAAGGATTTGGCATTCCAATCATAGAAGCGCTATACAGTGGCGTTCCCGTTATTACGACTAAAGGCGGATGTTTCTCGGAGGCAGGTGGTCCATCTAGCATTTACATTAATCCAACAGATGAAAGTGCCCTGCGAAAGGCTGTTGAAACCTTGTGCTCTGAGACTGATGAATTAAGAAAAAAACGGATTTCAGCTGGGCTTGCCTATGTGCAAAAGTTTAATGACGAAGCCCTAGCTAAACAATGGCACTCACTTTATAAATCGCTATTGTTATGAGTAAAACCATCTGTTTTTTTAATACGGCAATTCCTTGGGGTGGCGGCGAAAAATGGCATTTTGAAATAGCAAAACACCTTCACGAATCTGGATACTCAGTTTGGATTTATTGCCATAAAAAAAGTGCTCTTTCAAAAAAGGCAAAAAAGCACAATATTCCCCACAAAACCATCAGCAACAGCAACACCAGTTTTTTAAATCCACTAAAACTATTACATTTTTCAAGAATGCTCAAAAAGCATCGAATTTCTACCTTAGTACTAAATCTTTCTCAAGATGTTAAATCGGGTGGAATTGCTGGAAAATTGGCTAAAGTTGAGCGCATCATTTATCGCAGGGGAAGTGCTATCCCTGTGCGGAATTCCTCGCTCAATCGGTACTTATATAAAAGAATAATTGATGAAATTCTTGTCAATTCAAAGGCTACCATGCATTGTATTTTGGAAAATAACTCGACATTTTTCCCCAAAGAGTACATTACTGTAATTCCAAACGGAATTGATGGAAAAGACTTCATTAAAAAGAAATCCAACCCCTATTACAAACGAAAATCATCGGAGCTGATTTTAACGAACCTCGGCAGACTTGAAGAACAGAAAAATCAGCTTTTTTTGATAGATGTCGCTCATGAACTTCGCCAACGTAAAGTCGAATTTCATATGATTATTGGTGGAAGTGGCAGGCTTAAAGATTCTATTGAAGCAAAAATTAGTACACATAAGCTTGAACCTTATGTTCAACTTGTTGGATTTGTTGAAGATCCAAAGGATTTGTATTTGAGTGGCGACATCTTTCTGTTGCCCTCACTATGGGAAGGTTTTGGATATGTTATTGCCGAGGCTGGACTGTGTCAAAAACCTACAATTGCTTTTGATATAAGTTCAAATCCAGAAGTTATTGCGCAAGGCAAATCTGGTGTTATGGTTCCCAAAAACGAAGTTGGCACATTTTGTGATGCTATTATTGCCTTTGATAAAAACAGAGAAAATATTACCAA
>DLPY01000015.1:0-1783 GCA_002478685.1 Flavobacteriaceae bacterium UBA7446 | reverse complement strand
AAAAAATTGGCAGCTTACCTTACAAAAAATAGCATTCCAAAAATCACAGCATTAATTACCACTTATAACGAAGAAAAAAACATTGAAAAATGCATAAAATCCATTGAATGGGCAGATGAAATTTTAGTGATTGACTCCTTCAGCACAGACAATACTATTACTATTTGTGAAAACTTAGGGGCAACAGTCTTAAAGCGTAAGTACAACTACGCTGCAGACCAAAAAAATTGGGCGACCCCTCAAGCAACACACCCGTGGATTATACTTTTGGATGCGGATGAAATTGCTGATTCAGGTTTAGAGGAAGAGGTAAAAGCCATCTTAAAAACAAGACCAAAATTCACTGCGTATTGGATTCAAAGAAAAAATTATTTTCTTGGAAAAGAAGTGCTGTTTTGCGGTTGGCAAAACGATCGCGTAGTGCGGTTTTTTCATCGAGACACGCACAGGTACGAAGACAAGATGGTTCATGAAGAAATTAAAGCATCTTCACCCTTTGGCACATTAAAAAGTAAAATCATTCATCACACCACTAGTGATTTAAGAGCTTACTCCCAAAAAATTGAGCGTTATGCCCACTACGCCGCACAAGAATTCATACGCAATAATAAACGTATCACTGCCTTTGATTTGTATATAAAACCTGCTTTCAAATTCCTTAACTCCTATATTTTTAGAGGGGGTATTTTTGACGGAAAAATTGGATGGATAATTTGCAAACTAAGAACTAGGGAAACTTGGCTAAAAGCTAAAATTGCTTCGGAATATAAAAAATGATAGCTGAAATCAAAAAATACACAAAAGCTCTTTACGCAGGAAAATCACTGGTCTACCCCGCCGACACCATTTGGGGATTGGGGTGTGATGCTACTAATCAAGAAGCGGTAAACAAGATTTTTGCACTCAAAAACCGCCCAAAAAACAAGCCGCTTATTGCGCTTGTTGCCAATATCGATATGCTAAGGAGGTATGTAGAAACGGTTCCTGAAAATATCAATGAATTGCTGCAAAGTGACCGACCCACCACCATCGTCTATCCAAATGGGAAGGGACTTGCAAAAGGGGTCATTAGCGGAAATGGCAGCGTTGCCTTAAGAATTCCAAAACCTTGCTTTGCTTTAGATTTAATTTCGGAATACGGTAAACCACTTGTAAGCACCTCGGCAAACCTTAGCGGGGAACCCATTCCGGCTACTTACAACGAAATAGACCCTTATATTTTGGCGCAAGTGGACGAAACAGTACCTTTGGATAAAGATAAAGTAGCGCGTGTTCCCTCTCAGGTTTTGCAAGTAATGCCCGACGGAAGCGTGCAACAATTGCGATGAAAATCAACAAACAGCACATCGAAAAGGCGCTTGAGTTACCTGCATTTGCTTACATCCAAAAAGCTGCAGACGCTTTGGGTGTGGAAGCCTATGTGATTGGCGGATTTGTCCGCGATACACTTCTGGAAAGAGAAACGGGTACTGACATCGATATTGTTGCCGTGGGGAACGGTATTGCACTTGCTAAAAAAGTAGCCGAATTACTTCCCGGTAAAAATCAAATTCAGGTATTTAAAACCTATGGCACCGCCATGATTAAATTTGGTGATATTCAACTTGAATTTGTTGGTGCACGAAAAGAAAGTTATTCGGCGGATAGCCGTAACCCCATAGTTGAAAATGGAACACTTGAAGATGACCAAAACCGCCGTGATTTTACCATCAACAGCTTGGCGCTTTGTTTAAATGCGGATAATTTCGGGGCAGTATTGGACCCCTTTAATGGTCTTCAGGAT
>DLPY01000084.1:7108-12242 GCA_002478685.1 Flavobacteriaceae bacterium UBA7446 | reverse complement strand
GTACCGTTGATCGCAGTCAGCTACATTTTGAAGTCCGCCACAATGGCCAACCCGTTAATCCGATGAACGTTCTCGTATTCTGAGCATTCAGGGCATTCCAGCCATTTAGGGTATTAAGAGGATGCCGATCACGGCATTTGGGTGTCGACGATGCCACCGTTTGACGCCAAAACGGGGAGCGCGTACTGAAATTCGACGTGATGTGAACAGGTAAATTTCCAAAGGGGCTTTTCTGAAATGACGTTGGCCCCTACATGCTATCTCCTGACGTTATTTTGACCGATAAGGAATAGACCATGGCAGCACCATTTGAACTCCCAGCGCTTCCCTATGATGACACAGCACTTGCGCCAGTGATTGGTCAGCAGACGGTGCAACTGCACCACGGTAAGCACCACCAAACCTATTTTGACAAGCTTAATCCGCTGGTCGACGGTACTGAAATGGCTGAGATGAGCCTAGAAGATGTTATTCGTCATAGCGCTGGCAAAGCAGATCTGGCGGGCGTCTTTAATAATGCTGGTCAGGCATGGAATCATATCCTGTACTGGGATCAGTTCTCCAGTGCTGGTGCGCGCGAAGCATCCGGTAAGCTTGGGGAAATGATCGAGCGTGATTTCGGCAGTTTTGGTGAGATGAAAGACAAACTGGTCGCGACTGGTGCGGGTGTCTTTGGTTCTGGCTGGGCATGGTTGGCACTCGATGGTAACAAACTGATTACGATGGGAACAAGTGGCGGTGATAATCCTCTTGCCCATGGCAAGGTCGCCTTGTGCGGCATCGATGTTTGGGAGCATGCTTACTATCTCGATTATCAAAATCGCCGCCCGGATCATATCAGGGCTGTTTTGGACCAGCTGGTCAATTGGTCGTTCGTTGGCGAAAAACTGGCTGAAGGGCTTGGTTAATTGCTAACCAAAGCGTAATTAAACAAAACCAGCATCCCGATGTAACCATAGCGGGATGCTGGTTTTTTGCTGCATGAACTTATTATCTGCACGTGGCAAAAAAGGGGCTCCGAAAAGAGAGTTTAAGGGATCGTCATGAAATACGGAAAGCTGGGAACGACAGACATTGATGTCAGCCGCATTTGCTTAGGCACCATGACATGGGGTGTCCAAAACGATCAGGCCGATGCCGATGGGCAAATGGATATGGCGCTCGATATGGGGGTTAATTTTTGGGACACCGCCGAAATGTATCCGATGCGCTCAAAACCAGAGCAATATGGCGACACGGAAACGATTCTAGGCGATTGGATGGGACGCAACGCATCCCGACGTAGCGAGGTCGTTCTGGCAACAAAGCATTCACCGGTTACAGATCATCCGTCAGGCCGTAGTTCAGTAATATCCAGGCAGAGCATCACCAACGCACTGGATGAAAGCCTGAAAAAGCTCAAAACGGATTACGTGGATCTTTATCAGCTTCATTGGCCAACCAATCGGAGCCACTATCATTTCAGTAAATACTGGGACCATCAGCACGCCTCGGGTGCTGACGCTCGCGACCGTATTGTCGACAACCAGCTTGAAAGCGTGCAAGCCCTGACAGAGCTGCAGAAGGCCGGAAAAATTCGTTGCTGGGGCTTAAGTGATGACACAGCTTGGGGCTTAAACAGTTTTCTGCGCCTCGCCGAGCAACAAGGGCTGGCTCGACCACAAAGTATTCAACATGAATATCATTTGTTGCTGTGGTTGGATGAAGTGATCATGCAGGAAACCTGTGCTTTAGAGGGTGTTAGCTATCTGCCGTGGGGACCGATTATTGGCGGGATGCTCAGCGGCAAGTATAACGACGGCAAGCGGCCTGACGGCGCGCGGTTCACGTCACATTTTCGCCGTCCCGAGGCGGAGCGCAATCAGCGCGTTCGTCCAGGAACCCTCGACGCCGTGGCCAGTTATTTGGCATTCGCTGAGCAATATGGGATCGACATTACACAGCTGGCGATTGCTTGGACGATCAGAGAGCCTTGGATGACCAGCACAATTATCGGCGCGACCAATCTCGAACAGCTCAAAACCAATATTGAGGCGGTTGATTTTGACATTACGGACGAGATGTATGCCGCTTTGGCGCAACTCCGTCGAAAGCATCCGTTGGCCTTTTGATGATTTGCCCGAGCGCTTGAAGGCAGCGTGTCGGCGATTTTGTCCGCCCTTTAACGTTTCGTCTTGGCAGTGCGTGTCGCTGTGTAGAAATCACTTGGATGTTTGCGTACCCATGTGATGAAGGTTGCCAGTTCTGGGTGGCTCGCAATCCGGTCGGGTGCGCTTAAAACCGGGTCGCTTGCCAGCTGTTTTTCTGTCCACATACTGTGGAGTTTCCGATGGCAAATTTTATGCATCCACACCCAGTCTTTGCCGCCTTGGCTACGGGGAATATAGTGATGCCGGTCGACCATCTTGCCAGACAACATCTCCCGGCCACAAAGGCAGCATAGCCCCAGAGATTTACGCACCATTGTCATGACAGCTCGCATCCACATTAGGCAATATTCGATGTTATCAAGTGGATCGCCAGCGCCTTGTGTCAACAGCTTTGAACTGCTTGCCGTCAGGGCTAGGGCTAGACCAGTGTTCTACGCCATAGTCCAAAGGCCGCCGCTTGTTGCTGTGCGTACGCTTTATTGAGTTGATTGCGAGCAACGTTCATTAAGCCGCTTCGAAGATAGCGTGACAGGATGCGCATCCATTTGGGCACTTCTGCAATAGCGTCCACTTCATCAAGGTGGGTGATCGCCTGGATGACCCAATCAGGGTCACCGTCGTCAATCTGGGCGCCCTGGAGCCAAGGGATGTCGTCGAGTGTTCCTAAGCCGGGAATGGCGCGCCAGACCCCAAAAGCCACGCCAAGATGATTGGCAGCAATATGAATGGCTGTTTGTTCTATGCCTTGCGTTTGCAGTAGCAGTCGCCACAAGTTCCCTCTTTGGCTGGTAAACACCTGGCTCGCCTGAGACCACGACATCTGTCTCAAGCCTTCCAGATCAACTGAATGGCTTTCGATCTTGGCCTCAAGCAGTTGGCGATCAAGGTTGTGGCGCTGGCAAATCTCTTTTAGTGCCACGACAATTGGGTGTTGTCGTGGTGGCTCTTGGCGGTAAATGTCGTCGATGGCATCCAGCCACCAGCGGATGCGGATTTTGCCAAGACTTATGTCGCTGGTGACGCGATGCGCTCGGGCAAGCTCGCCATGCAAGCTCAGTAAAACCAGCGCATCATCTCGCTGATATTCGCCCGGGATGCAGAGGGTAAGGATGTGAGCGGTTTCGGGGTCTTGCGCGCGCAAGGCGCTTAATGAGCCCGTTTCCAGCTGGTTTGACATCAACCGACTGCGACCAGGGCTGCAGCCACGCGCCGCTCTTCAATCGCCAGAATATTGAAGGTCCGGCAAGCAGCACCCGTATCCATAGGGTCAATGCCAACACCTCTGGCGGCAAAGGCGTGACGGATCTCTTGACTTAGAAACTGCATTTGCTCACCACAGCCCACCAAAACAATGTCTAAGTGGGGAATGTCATAAGAGGCAAGTTCTTGTTGGTCATTCTCATTTTCTCTGCGGTTCAAAATACCTCCAAAAACTTTTGGATGCAATGTTTTTACGCGCCCACCTAAAATAGAGGGATATGAAGTTAGGTCTTCAACTTGTTTAACTGGGATATTTTGCTCCTCAATAAAAGCCGCCGTACCCCCAGTAGAATAGATTGTAATGCTCAACTCGTGCATTTTTTTTACAATGGGTGTGAGCCCTTCTTTACTGAATACGGAAACGAGTGCAGATTTGGCCTGTATTGCGTCTTGCATTAAGAAAAATTTAGTGAGCGTAAATGTAGGAATTTTCTCTCACTAAAATTGTGGATTTATCCGCAATAAAAATGCCGAAACAAGATTATTCACGGCTTCTAAAAAACCCACATCTTTTTGGTCAAATGCACAGGGTGTATAGGAATCAACATCTATTTGCCCCATATTTTTGGCCTTAACAAAAAGCGGAATTACAATTTCAGACTTCACGTCTATGCTACACGAAATATAATTGTCCTGTTGGGACACATCATCCACCACAAAATTTTGATTACTCACAGCTACTTGACCACAGATACCTTTTCCAAATGGAATAACGTTATGGTCTGTAGGTTTGCCAGCAAATGCTTTTAGGTGAAGTTCCTTTTTTTTGGGATGATGAAAGTAAAAGCCTACCCAATCGTAGTTAGGGATATTTTGTTGTATCTCATTGCAGATCCAATCTAAACCAACTTGTAGGCTTGGATTTTCACTAAGGAACAATTCAATACGTTTCAGTAACTTAGAATACATACAAAAACTGCCCCAAATCGGGGCAGTTGTTTAGTTGTTACATCATGCCTGGCATACCGCCGCCGCCCATTGGTGGCATGGCAGGAGGAGCATCTTCTTTGATGTCCACTAACGCACATTCTGTTGTAAGAATCATTCCCGCAACCGATGCAGCGTTTTCAAGCGCGATGCGTGTTACTTTCTTGGGGTCAATGATTCCTTTTTCTTGCATATTGCCGTAGGTGTCTGTTTTGGCATCGTAGCCAAAGTTTTTGTCACCTTCAATAACCTTTGCAACTACTACAGAGCCTTCGCCGCCAGCATTGGCAACAATTGTTCTTAGCGGTGACTCAATAGCACGAGCTACAATTTGAACTCCTGTTTGCTCATCGGCATTTTCACCTTTCAGCTTGGCCAAACTTTGTAATGCTTGAAGTAGCGCAACGCCACCTCCAGAAACAATACCTTCCTCAACAGCAGCTCGTGTGGCATGAAGAGCATCGTCTACACGGTCTTTCTTTTCTTTCATTTCTACCTCAGAAGCTGCTCCTACATATAAAACAGCAACCCCACCAGAAAGCTTAGCTAATCGTTCTTGAAGTTTTTCCTTGTCGTAGTCAGAAGTAGATGCTTCAATTTGCGACTTAATTTGATTTACACGCGCCTTAATATCATCTGAGTTTCCAGCACCATTTACAACCGTAGTGTTGTCTTTGTCAATGATTACCTTTTCTGCCGTACCTAACATGTCGATAGAGGCATTTTCGAGGGTAAATCCTCGATCTTCAGAAATTACTGTTCCGCCTGTAAGGATGGCAATATCTTCAAGCATTGCT
>DLPY01000084.1:352-6824 GCA_002478685.1 Flavobacteriaceae bacterium UBA7446 | reverse complement strand
ATCTTCAAGCATTGCTTTTCTGCGGTCACCAAATCCAGGTGCTTTTACCGCAGCAATTTTGAGTGAACCACGAAGTTTGTTAACTACTAATGTGGCAAGAGCTTCGCCGTCAACATCCTCTGCAATAACAACAAGTGGCTTGCCACTTTGTGCAACAGGCTCGAGGACTGGTAGTAGATCTTTCATGGTTGAAATCTTTTTGTCGTATATCAAAATATACGGCGTTTCCATATCGGCTTCCATTTTATCAGAGTTGGTAACAAAATAGGGTGAGATATAACCGCGATCGAATTGCATTCCTTCTACAATATCAACAGTAGTATCGGTTCCTTTAGCTTCTTCAACAGTAATTACTCCTTCTTTACCAACCTTATCAAATGCAGCAGTAATAAGCTCCCCAATAGTTTCGTCGTTATTTGCCGAAATAGAGGCTACTTGCTTGATTTTTTCTGAAGAATTACCTACCTCAACAGACTGATCATTTAAGTTTTTTACAATAGCATTAACGGCTTTGTCAATACCGCGTTTCAAATCCATAGGATTTGCGCCAGCGGCTACGTTTTTCAACCCTTCCTTAACAATGGCTTGCGCTAAAATAGTTGCGGTAGTGGTACCGTCACCGGCAAGGTCATTGGTTTTTGAAGCAACTTCTTTTACCATTTGTGCTCCCATGTTTTCAAGCGGATCTTCAAGTTCTATCTCTTTGGCAACACTTACGCCGTCTTTGGTAACCTGGGGGCCACCAAACGATTTTCCAATGATAACGTTGCGTCCTTTTGGACCAAGAGTTACTTTGACTGCATCTGCAAGAGCATCTACACCGCGCTTTAATCCGTCGCGCGCATCTACATCAAATTGAATTTTTTTTGCCATGTCTTTAATTTAATTATGAAATAATTGCTAGTATATCGCTTTCGCGCATGATAAGGTAATCTACGCCCTCGAGCTTAAGCTCAGTTCCAGCGTATTTGCCATACAATACAGTGTCTCCCACTTGCACAGTGATGGCATCGTCTTTAGTTCCAGGACCTGTTGCAATAACAGTACCTTTTTGTGGTTTTTCTTTGGCTGTGTCAGGGATAATAATCCCTGATGCCGTAGTCGTTTCAACTGCTAAAGGCTCAACAATTACTCGGTCAGCCAAGGGTTTGATATGAATCGTACTCATGTTTGTTAATGTTTTTTTAAAAGCTTAGCATCAATTGTGCCAAGTGAAATTTTACCAAGATATTGAACAAAAATGCTGACATGATGACACCTGAATTAATCGTCGCCGTCAGTTTCTGGCACTTCAGGTAATTCTTCTGGAATTTTCTCAAGAATTTCTTCTTGAACAATCTCTTCAATAGCATTTTCGTCTACAAATGTAGATTCGTTCCCTTGAGCTGGAATACTTATCATAGAGTTTGAAATCAAGATAAGCACCAATAAAAGTGCTGCTAAAATCCAAGTACTTCGGTCTAAGAAATCAGTGGTTTTTTGAAATCCACCAAGTTGTTGTGAGCTACCACCAAATGCAGATGATAACCCTCCTCCTTTGGGGTTTTGCACCATGACCACCAAAATGAGCAAAAAGCAAATGATAATGGTTAGTGATAAAAAAATGGAAAATGTACTCATGTCAATTGTCTCTTTGGCCGTTCGTAATTTTTCGAATTTGGTCAGCAAAGAAACCACTTTTTTCTGGATATTTCAATGCTAATACCTCATACGCTTTTTTTGCCTTTTTTAACTTTCCTTGTTTGAAGTACACTTCTGCCAATGTTTCGGTCATAAGTGAGTGTTCGTCAAACTGTTGTTTTTTGGTTAAATCTTCTTGTTTTTCCATTGATTTGGAAACTACCATTCTGGGTGCATCTGTAATAAACTTATCGATTAACCTATTTTGTTCATTTACATTCGATGGCACACTATCCAATTGGATAAGCCAATCCGCAAACGGTCGAACTTTATCAGCTCTATCTTGCGTAGTAGTAATTTGAATTACATTAGTTGTAGTGCTCGGGTTTGGGATTAGGTGCAGTCTGCTTTTGGTATGTATCGAACTTGACTTTATCAGCGACGCTTCTTCAGGCAAATTATTTTCATGCGCAATTTCCCAGCTCAAATGATGCAGGGCTTGGAAGTAAGGGTATTGTTGCACCAAAGTGTCCAAATGATTTAATGTAGCTTTTGGCTCTTCGGCACCTTTTTGGCGAAGCTTTGTCAAATATGTGCGTTTGTGACTCACCATTTGGCTAGAGATTCATTAAAAATATCTTGCGTAATGCGTTCAAAAAGAACTTCATGCGCTTCCGCTTGGACAGACTGTAGCTGCGCTAAAGCATCAAAATCATAAAAAAAGCTAAATCTTTTTTCAAAATCATCATCTTCATTGAGCGTATTAAAATAGCGCACATTAACCGCCATTATAAGACGGTTTTGCGCAGCAGTTTGCTGGGCAGTTGCTGTCATTGGGCTAACACGGTATTCAACAATTTCACCTTCATAAATAAGATGTCCATTAACGTTGGTAAGTTTCAAATTGGTTTGGTTGAGCAGCATTTCTTGTACTGCATTCGTAAAGTCTCTGTCAAGCCCAGGTTCAAAAACAGATCCTACTTGATCAGCAGCATTATTAACAAAAAAGTTTACTTGTACCGTTTCTGCTCCTTCTGTAATAGATGCACCTGTAAAAGAATAATATTTACAACCTGTAAGAAGCAAAAATGCCAAGAAACCTATTCTTTTCATACTATAAATCTAAGTCAAATTGCTTGATTTTTCGATACAATGTGCGTTCTGAAATTCCTAATTCAGCCGCGGCAGCTTTTCGTCTTCCTTTGTTTCGTTCCAATGCTTTAACAATAAGCTCTAATTCTTTGTCTTGAAGAGATAAGGTTTCGGCTTCCTGCACCTCTTCAGCATAGTCAAAATTGTCATTATAAGTTGTGGATTCTCTAGTCGTTTCATGTGCTGCCTCAAAAGGCATGGTTTCATCCGAAGGGTTTTTTTCTCCGTAAATTTTTTGAATCAACCCTTCATGCTGTGCTTTAGCTTGATCGATATTAGAGGTATTCATTAACTCATGTGTCAGCTTTTTAAGATCGTTCAAATCGGACTTCATATCAAACAGCACCTTATACAAAATTTCTCTTTCCGAAGTAAAATCGCCACCTGAGTCATTTTTATTAATTACCGCTGGAAGATTTATCTTAGTGGTGGGAAGGTATTGTCTTAAAAGAGGAGCAGTAATGGTACGCTCCTTTTCCAAAACCGAGAGTTGTTCGGCAATATTTCGAAGTTGTCGTATGTTCCCAGCCCATTGTTGTTGCTCCAAAAAACCTTGTGCCTGTTCGTCCAAACGTACGGTGGGCATGCGGTATTTTTGGGCAAAATCGGCAGCAAATTTTCGAAATAACAAATGGATGTCTGCCTTTCGCTCTCTAAGGGGGGGTAAGTTAATTTCAACTGTACTTAATCGGTAGTACAAGTCTTCTCTAAATTTTCCCTTTTGGATGGCTTCCATAATTTGGACGTTGGTGGCAGCAACCACACGTACATCTGTTTTTTGCACTTTTGATGAACCTACTTTTAGAAATTCGCCGTTTTCTAATACACGCAATAATCGTACTTGTGTGGCTAGAGGTAATTCACCCACTTCGTCCAAAAAAATAGTTCCGCCGTGAGCCACTTCAAAATAGCCACTTCTGGTTTGAGTTGCGCCAGTAAATGAACCTTTTTCGTGCCCAAAAAGTTCTGAATCAATCGTTCCTTCAGGGATGGCACCACAGTTTACGGCAATAAACTTGCCATGTTTTCGGTTAGATAATTGATGAATGATACGCGGAAAAACCTCTTTTCCAACCCCTGACTCACCAGTGACAAGTACTGATATTTCAGTAGGTGCTACTCGAACGGCCTTTCCAATGGCAAAGTTTAGCTGCGTATCATTGCCAATAATGCCAAACCGCTGTTTTATGTTTTGAACGTTATCCATGGTGATAGCTTTGCGTTGGACCAAAATCTATGGCGTAACCTAATAGTGTTGCGGAGGTACAAGACTCAATTTTTACAAGCACAAAATCACCAACATTATAGTGTTTTTTTGAAAACACCACGACCGTATTTTGTTGTGTACGGCCACTCCATTGCGCATCTGACTTCTTGGACTCTTTTTCAATAAGGACCTCAATAATTTTGCCAACAAATTTCTCGTTTCTGTAACGCCCATGAGCTTGTTGCAGGTCGACAATTTCTTGTAGGCGTCTTTTTTTCACATCCTGAGGCACGTTATCTTCAAGTTTTTTTGCTGCAGGCGTTCCGGGACGTTCCGAATACATGAACATAAACCCAAAATCATACTTTACATAATCCATAAGGCTTAAGGTATCTTGGTGATCGGATTCGGTTTCATTAGGAAACCCTGCAATCATGTCCTGTGAAATACCACAGTCGGGAATTATACGCTTAATATCATCGATAAGTTCAATGTATTCTTTACGCGTATGCTGGCGATTCATGGCTTTTAGTACCGAATTGCTTCCTGATTGTACAGGCAAATGTATGTAATTGCACACATTGGGATGTTTCGCCATAATGTGCAGTACATCGCGTGTCATATCTTGAGGGTTGGAAGTTGAAAATCGAATTCGGATTCCTGGGTGCGCTTGTGCAACAAGGTCTAACAATTGATAAAAATGAACGGCTGTTTTTTGTTGCAATGTGCTTGCTTTTGCAAAATCTTTTTTAGCCCCACCGCCGTACCACAAATAACTATCCACATTCTGCCCAAGTAATGTAACCTCTTTATAGCCCGCCTTGGCTAGCGAATTCATCTCTTCTAAAATACTTTTTGGGTCACGGCTACGCTCACGACCTCGAGTAAAGGGCACCACACAAAAAGTACACATGTTATCACAACCACGGGTAATGGACACAAAGGCCGTTACACCATTAGACTGCAGGCGTACAGGTTTTACATCTCCGTAGGTTTCTTCTTTTGAAAGGATTACATTTACAGCATCTCTGCCTGCCTCAACTTCAGCTACAAGATTTGGAAGGTCTTTGTAGGCATCGGGTCCAACCACCAAATCCACAATTTTTTCTTCTTCTAAAAAAGCACTCTTAAGTCGTTCTGCCATACAACCTAAAACCCCCACTTTAACGTTTGGGTTTGTTTTTTTCACACCCTGAAAAGCTTCTAAGCGATTGCGCACGGTTTGTTCTGCTTTTTCACGTATAGAACAGGTGTTCACTAAAATCAAATCTGCATCGTTGAGTTGGGTGGTGGTTTTATATCCAGCTTCACCAAGAATAGACGCCACGATTTCACTATCAGAAAAGTTCATTTGACAGCCGTAAGATTCAATAAATACCTTCTTATTGCGGAATGTTTTTGATGTATTTACCTCATTATCATTTAGTTGTGGTTCTAGACCATCATTCTTTTGTGGGGGTAAACCAGAGGAAATTAAAACATCACCATTATAAGAATATGGATTCTTCTGTTTGTTTTCTATTTCAGTTGAGTTCTCTTTCATTTTAACTAAATGTGAGGGTAATTTCGATAGCAATTTAACTTACCCTCATCCATTTATATTTTACCATTTTCATTCCATTTTATAATGGATTCAAATGAGTTACAAACATAACAAATTAAACAGACAAGTTGTCATGCCATTGCAAAAAAAAAGAGATGCTAGGTAAAATAAATTAGTTCAAACTTTGAACTAATTATTTTTTTTAATCAATTTTTGAGGATAATCAAGTTTTTAGTTAAATGAAAAAACAATTAAGCACTTTAATTCTTTTAATATTGATCTTAGGTTGTTCTGAAAAAAAAAAGAATCTTTTGTCAGACGATCAAAACAATTCAATTCTGAAATTATTGAGTTAAGGGATTATTTTAAAATCCCTGGGCTTGCGTTTCTATCGATAAAGATGGAGGAAATATTTATCAGGACTATTTTGTAATTATTCCTCTTTGTTAAAGGCATTCTTTTTTATCCAGTCTACAGCATAATTAAATGTTTGAGGAACATTATTATGTCCAAGACCATGAAAAATAATATATTCATATTTTTTGCTGTTATTGATTAGTGTATTTAATCGATTAACAGATAAATCTACAGGTATACTCCCATCTTGACCTCCAAAAATCCATAACCCCGGTATCTCAATATATTCCAAGTATAAACTTGAGTCTATATCTTCCCCCAAGAAACTTGGCCAAATATATTTAGTTTTACGGGACTTTAAAGCTTCATCATAAGTTGGTATATTCTTAAAATCTTTATCATTTGTATATTTACTATATATATCTTCTTCACTTACTTTACAAACAGGACCGCTCCACAGTAAAATAAAATCAATTAATTTATTCATGGCCAAAGATCTGTGACTAATTGAATTTTTCTCTTCTAAAGACAATTCTCCAAATGTTTTAGTGTAACCGCTAGGAATAAATACCGGATCATAACCAAATCCATTT
>DLPY01000084.1:0-171 GCA_002478685.1 Flavobacteriaceae bacterium UBA7446 | reverse complement strand
AGCTATAGGAATTATCCACCCAGCCTGACTTATTCCAGTCAGACCTATAGGTATATTTTTAAATCGGCTGTCTTTAGCAATTAAATTAATAGCGGATTTAGAATCCGTTGCCAAAAGTTTAAGATTAAATTCACTTACACTATGTTCAGATTCATATTTACCTCCAGAATT
>DLPY01000041.1 GCA_002478685.1 Flavobacteriaceae bacterium UBA7446 | reverse complement strand
GACAAGTCAAAAGAGTCTTCAAAAACTTTTGCCATCTCTTTCGGAATCTTATTAAAATAATAATCACGAAGTAGTTGACGACCGAAGTAATTACCACTTCCATCATCCATTAAAATATAACCTAAAGATGTAATGCGTTGCTCTACTTCTGCTCCATCAAAATAACTGCAATTCGAGCCAGTTCCTAAAATACAAACAATGCTTTTTTCACCAGCATTTGTTGCTGCATACACGGCTGCATAAGTATCTTCCTTGACTTCTATTTGGGCATTTACAAATATTCCTTGCAAAACATCTTTAAGTAGTTCACGGGGTGGACGTGTACCACACCCAGCCCCGTAAAAGTAAATTTGTTTTACCGTCTTGCGTTGCCGATATAAGTCGTAGTTGTTGACAATGCGTTCCTCAAGAATTTGGTCAGAAAGCACCTGTGGGTTTAAGCCCTGTGTTTGCGTTTCAAAAGACACCTCATTATTCGTATCTAAAGCAATCCAGTCTGTTTTAGTAGAACCGCTATCAACAATAAGCTTCATTTTTTTAAAGTTGGCTTACATGTAGGGCAAGATCGAGTAACTTGTGAGAGTAGCCAGCTTCATTGTCATACCACGAAACAATTTTGAAAAAGGATCCATTAAGTTCTATCCCAGCATTAGCATCAACGATAGAAGTGCGCGCATCACCAATAAAATCTTGCGATACTACAAGCTCTTCTGTATAGCCCAAAATCCCAGCTAAAGGTCCCTCAGAAGAGGCTTTTACCGCTTTCATAACGCCATCGTAACTGGTTTCAGAAGAGAGTTTAACAGTAAGGTCAACTACCGAAACATCTGCTGTGGGAACTCGAAACGCCATACCTGTAATCTTACCCTCTAATGAAGGTATAACTTTTGTTACTGCCTTAGCAGCACCAGTGGATGCGGGAATGATGTTTAGCATAGCTGAGCGACCTCCACGGTAGTCTTTTTTTGAGGGCCCATCAACGGTCATTTGCGTAGCCGTAACAGCATGAACAGTAGTCATTAGCGCTTCTTCAATACCAAAAGTATCGTTTAACACTTTGGCAAGTGGTGCCAAACAGTTTGTAGTACACGATGCGTTTGAAACGATTAGATCATCTTCTTTTGCATCTTCATGATTTACACCCATTACAAACATAGGGGCGTCTTTTGAAGGCGCAGAAATAACTACTTTTTTGGCACCACCATCAATATGTGATTGCGCCATGTCTAATGTGGTAAAAATGCCCGTACATTCTGCAATAATTGTTGCACCTATGACATCCCATTGCAAATTTTTGGGGTCACGCTCTGCTGTAATACGAATGGTTTTCCCATTAACAACTAACTGACCATCAAACACTTCTACAGAAGCATCTACAATTCCGTGAACCGAGTCATACTTTAAAAGATATGCCAAGTGCTCAACGTCTAGAAGGTCATTGATTGCCACTACTTCAATATCATCTCTATTTAGCGATGCACGAAAGACCATACGTCCGATACGACCAAATCCGTTAATTCCAATTTTAAGTGTTGCCATAGTTCATGTATTTATAGTTTAAAGTCTCATTATTTCTGATAAGCGAACGAGTTCCATATCAATTTTCGATTTTCCTTTTATTGCTTTTTCTAAAGGAGTTAAAATCATTTTTCCGTCAGCTATTCCTATCATGTTTTTAGAAAATCCATCACGGAGTGCTTCAACAGCCTTAAGCCCCATACGGCTAGCCAAAACGCGGTCAAAACAAGTGGGAGCACCACCGCGTTGCATATGTCCTAAAACGGAAACACGCACCTCGTAATAAGGAAGATTTTCTTCAATATATTCTGCAAGTTCAAATACATTTTTTCCGATTTTATCACCTTCAGCTACCATGACAATACTTGAAAGCTTACCAGATTTTTTCGAGCGTTTTAAGGAATCTAATAGACGATCTAGCCCCATATCTTCTTCTGGAATAAGAATTTCTTCTGCGCCTGCGCCGATACCTGTGTTTAAGGCAATATGACCCGCATCACGACCCATAACTTCCACAAAAAACAATCGGTTGTGCGAAATAGCCGTATCTCGAATTTTATCTACTGCACCCACAACAGTATTCAGAGCCGTATCATAACCAATGGTGTGCGAAGTACCGTAAATATCGTTATCAATAGTTCCTGGAATGCCAATGACGGGAACATCAAATTCCTGTTGAAAAATTAAGCCTCCTGTAAAACTACCATCCCCTCCAATAATTATAAGGGCATCAATGCCATTTTTTTGAAGATTTTCATAGGCTTTTTGACGACCTTCCTTAGTTCTAAATTCATTTGATCGTGCAGATTTAAGAATTGTACCGCCTTTATTAATAATATTATTTACAGATCGTGGACCTAAAGGTTTAATATCATTTTCGATCATACCTTGATAACCTCGCCTAATTCCAAAACAGGGGGTTTTATAATATGCACAAGAGCGAACAACCGAGCGAAGGGCAGCATTCATTCCAGGGGCATCGCCACCAGAAGTAAGCACGCCAATTTTATGAAATAAGGTAAGACTCGTGTTTTTAGTAGCCATCTAGGAAAATTGCGATGCGAAATTATGAAATTACCTTGACTTTATACCAAGTTTTAACGGGGAAGAAACAATTTTTAATTGTTTAGTATTTTTTTCACAAGTTCATTGAAAGAATCAAAGCGAACTTGATAATTAACTCCAATCCCTTGTGTATAACCAAGTTCATCACCAAAATATTGAAACTCATTTTCTTTATTAAAAATACGAGCACGTAGCGTACCCTGTTTATTTAATAAAAATTCAACGGTTACATCACCAATAACTGTTGTTTCCTCTTCGCTTCCCACAGGAACACCCACTTTACCGTCAACAATGATACGCTCATTAATATTTGTAGAAAGACTTACCCCTAACCTGTCACGATTTTGGATTGATGCTGCCGCATTTCGGTCGCCTTGTAAATAGTCTAAGCTTAAATTCAGCTTGTCATTTTCGCTAGCAAATATATTGTCAAAAACTCCCGATGCTTTTTGGAAAAGATTGTTTGTTAAGGTTTGACTTGAAATAGCAGCCAAAGAAACTTGGTTAATAAAAGACCCCTGCGATAGTAAGGAAATTGCTTGAAGTTGACTGCGTTCTTGGTCGTTTAGTCTGTAGTTTAGTTCATTTTTCATAACGCCAGAAGCGTTTGGAAAATCAATTTCAAAAGTAGGTGTTTCAGGATTTAATAGATTTCCAAATAAATTTATGGTTACTTCTGTTGGTATTTTTTGACTAACATTGTCCCCTTCAAGTAAAATAGCAGGGTTTGCACCACCAGGTACATCATACACTGCTTGCATATTAATTTGTGCACCATTCGGGTCGCCTTCCCAAACAATTGTTCCACCCGGTTGAAGTCGAAAGGTTTTGTCAATGAGCCCTAAATTTCTAAAGTTATAAATTCCCTCATATGCAATAAAATCTCCCCACATGGCGAAGGAACCTGCAGTATCAATTTCCAACAGCAAGTTACCTGCACCTATGCCACGCATAAAACTTTTTGTTTCTGGGTCAACCACAATTTCAACTTCTGCATTTGGAGTTATATTAAGATCAAAATTCAATTGCAACCCCTTTACCAAACCATTAACAATTTCTTTTGTATCGTCTTGCCCTTCCTTTTTTACAAAATTGATAAAAGAAACATCGCCAATTGCTGTGTCGTATTGTATGGGTATAAATAAACTTGTTCCCTCTGCAGTTTGTCCAGTAACATCAATTTCCATATTCGAAAACAGACCATTGAAGTGTGCATCTCCAGTAAAAAAGGCCTTACCGTAGTACAATGCATTTTCAGAAAAATCCGTATTAAGAACGGATAAATTTTCAGCCTCAATACGCATATCAATCCCCCAGTCGGAAAAAGATTGATGTTCAAGTGCGCCATTGAGTATTCCCCCATTATTTGAGTTATCCAAAAATGAAGCACTTTGAATTGATATTTTATCCTTGCTAAATTCAATTGGAACTGTTGATTTAAAAATATAATCTGTATTTAAGTAAGGAACACCCAAACGAAGTGCATCGACATATAAAACCCCTGTAGAAAAAATGTTATCATTTTCAGAACTAATTCGCAAATTTCCATTAGCATTTCCATCAAATGGTGCTAATACAGTACCAGTTAAACCGGCAATTGCCGATAAATTATAATCAGAGAAAGTTGTTTCAAAATCCCACAAAAGCGCTTTGTTTTTAATTCCAATATTCCCCGTAGCTAAAATCACATCATTATCATTTTCTTCAACGCGGAATGCCATATCATATACTTGACTTTTTGGTTGCGATTTCAGCGTAAGAAAGGCATTGCCAAGGTTAATATTGTTGAGTTTCAAATCGGAAAACCGCATACTTGAATTTCCACCAAAACCATCAGCTGTTTGTTTGATGTTTAAAAATCCATCTGCCACACCTTCCCATTTATGTTCTTCAAAAGACAAAATATCGCCCAACCCAACTTGCTCAAGATTTAAGTCGACCGAAAATGAATCTTCACCTTTTTGAGATGCCGCAATTGATATTTTAGAAGCTTTACTTGCCAACGTTAATTTTGACAATGAAAAGTCTTTTGCGTTTTTTGCTGTTAATACTGGTAGAGTATTGCTTGTATCTACCTTCCATTCTTTATTGTTAAAATAAAAATCCGCATTTTGTATACCCAAAACAGCTTGTCTCGCTTCATTTATGGTAAAAGATGTGTTTAGCTGATTCTGTTTGTCTGGAGAAGCAGAAAAAGAAAACTCTGCTCTACCGTAAAGCTTGTCTTTAATTTGTGAATTAATCCAATTGAGGTTTAGTAAAGCTCCTCGTGAATTCTCTAATTTGTCTAACGACACAAAAGAATGGTACAATGGGTTTTGGGTGTCAATCTGAATTTCTAACTTATCCAATTTAGTTGAATTTAATTGAAGCTTTGGTGCACGAACATTTAACTGAAAAAGTTTTTGGTTTTGGTTTATTTTACCATTAATAAATGTATTATCGTCTAAAGACACCTTATCTCCAAAAAGTGCCGATGCTATTTTCCCACGAATATTAAAATTAAAATCTAAATATTGATTAGGATAAACTTCAAATGGTACAAAATTGCTATACTGAATCCCCAAAGCATTTTGTGCTAATTTTAACAGCTCTGTAGGTTTAAATTCGCCAATCATCAATCCAGTAGCTACATCTTCTGAGTTTAAATTGATAACTCGAATATTATTTTTAAGACGTGATTGCACAGCAACAGACGAAAACGAATATGTTTTGCTGGGCGATTTAAGTTTTCCTTGTTCGATATACATGTCGCCAATCATTTCGTCGATAGTATTGCCTTGGAGCGCCAGGTCGATAGAACCTGAAAAAACACCTGCGACAGTTTCAGGAATCCAACCGAGAGCAGCAAAATTTGCATGCTTTACATTTGAAGAAAATGAAAAGTTTCGCACCTCAGAGGCAAAATCAATATCACCCTCCAAATCTAAGTTAAGTGCCGAATCGGAAATAAGCATTTTACCATTAAAGCGTTCGGAGTTCAAATTACCCTCTAGTACAACCTTATCATATATATAATCACGATAAGATAAATTAAAGAGTTCACCACTTGTATAAATGTTGAGTTTTTTAAAGTCCAATCCTTTTCCAGTGAGCGAAATGTCAAAACCAGCAGTCTTTAGCGTTGGTACAGCCAAAACACTTCCAAGATCAAAGACCGAAGAATTTAGATTGATTTTGTAAGATGGTGACTTGCGAAAGGCAGTGTAATATCCATCTGCGTAAAGTGTGCCTAACTCAGATTCAAGGGTTGTTTTTAGAGATACCGTATTGCCTGAAAATGTCGCATTTCCTTGTGAAAAAATAGGGCCCATTAAAGCGAGAGCATCTCTATTTTCGATTGATAATAGATTACTGATAAACTCATCTATTTGGTTCGAAGTTAGCTTCCAGTTCGCAGAGAGTTTTTGACATTTTGCGTCAAGAATTTTGTCACTTTTTAATGAAAATTTTAAGCGACTTTTGTCTTTTGACAAAACAGCATTTTGAACTGAAAAATCTTGTACACTTCCTTTTATTTTTCCACTAAAATCAATATCGCCTAGTGCCCAATTTGGAATAATGTTTTTTAAATCATTTTCGCTAAGTTCCGCGTTGTTCATAGCGATATACATTTGAACAACGTCTGTGAATCGACTTAAGCCCTTTTTAGGATATTCTAAAACGATATCCAATTCCAAAGCACTGGAAGCTGTTTGAATATTCGCATTGGTAAGTTTCATTTGATTTGGCGATAGCATATAACTGCCCGAAAGGGATGTAAGCTGTGTGTTTTTCCAATTTGTTTCAGTGTCCAATTGACGAATAGCTGCCTGAATAGTATCACCAACAACGCTAAAATCTTCAATATCAGCATTTATGGCTAAAAACTGAATCGGAGTAGCATTTAGTTTATTTTCGTTGTGAATGTGAAGGTTTGCTTTTGTTAATTGAATAGAAGAAACATAAAAATCAGCACTGGGGTTTTTCGGCTTATCGGAACTGAATCGATTAAAAAATAAATCAATATTAGATTCCTCATCACCATTATAAGTGACAATATTACAGTCTACATCCTTCAGAAAAACAGCACCCAAATTATTATCGCCTTGTAGCACCGCCCTCAGCCTGAGTGCATTCATACGAGCATAGGTAACATAAACCAGCGTGTCTTTTTTATGGTCAAGAGCTAAAACATTATCAAGCGTTACAAATCCAAATGGAGAAATGCGTATGTGGCCAACACTTAACGTTGTGCCAAAACGTGAATATAAGCTTGCCGCGACGCGTTGTCCTAAATACGTTTGCGTGACGGGCAATAAAAGGGATACAGCAAATAGCACAAAAACCAAAGCCAAAATGGCAAACACTCGAAAGGTTTTTTGACTTAATTTAGGTTTCTGTTTCAAAGTCTTAATTTTGTAAATAATTTAAATTGTGGCAACAATCATTTTAGGGATCGAAACCTCTTGCGACGATACTGCAGCTGCCGTACTTATTGATGGCAAACTATATGCCAACATCGTTTCGCAGCAGCTAGAGCATCAAACACATGGCGGAGTGATTCCAGAACTAGCATCACGCGCTCATGTCCAACGCATTGTTCCTGCTGTGGAAACAGCGCTGTCTAAAGCAAATATCGATAAAAAAGACCTAACTGCGATTGCCTACACACAAGGTCCTGGACTTTTAGGTTCGTTGTTGGTTGGAAATGCATTTGCAAAATCATTAGCATTGGCACTAAACATTCCGCTCATTGCAGTACATCACATGCAAGCACATTTGTTGGTGCATCTTATTGACGACGATTTCCCTACGCCTACATTTCCTTTTTTAGGACTTACTGTTTCGGGAGGTCACACGCAACTGGTGCGTGTTGACGGAGCAGCGTCGTTTACTGTTTTGGGCGAAACCAAAGATGATGCCGCAGGCGAAGCTTTTGACAAAACGGGTAAAATGCTTGGGCTTCCCTACCCTGCCGGACCAATAATGGACAAGCATGCACAAAAAGGAACTGCAAAATTTAGCTTTAGCAAGCCAAAAGTTGAGGGATTAGATTTTAGTTTTAGTGGACTTAAAACAAGCGTGTTGTATTTTTTGCGCGAACAACAAGACAATGACCCTAACTTTATAGAAAATAATTTATACGATTTGTGTGCTTCTATCCAAAAAGCGATAATTGATATTATAATTGAAAAAGTAAAACAAGCATTAAAATACACAGGCTTTAAGCAGTTAGTTTTGGGAGGGGGGGTTTCGGCAAACAGTAGACTGCGAAAAGCGCTAAAATTCACTAATGAAAGCGTGTTTTTACCTCCATTACCCTACACAACTGACAACGCAGCTATGATTGCCATGGCGGGTTATTTAAAATTTAAGGAAAATATAAACGCTTCACTTGATAGCGAACCAAAAGCACGAATACCAATCTGATGCAGCAATTTTTTACACCGGACTTATCTTCAAATCAAAGCAGTTATACTTTTGACGAGCAAGAAAGCAAACACATTTCTCGAGTGTTGCGGAAAGCTTCTGGCGAGAACATCCGCTTAACTAACGGAAAAGGAGATTTGTTTTGGGGAAAACTTGAGGTACTTAGTCCAAAAAAATGTACTGTGACCATTTCCAAAAAAGAACAGGTTTCACCGTCAAAAACTACTATACACATGGCTGTGTCACCCACCAAAAACATGGACAGGTTTGAGTGGTTCTTGGAAAAAGCTACTGAACTTGGCGTACATAGAGTTACACCTATTTTATGCAGCAGAAGTGAGCGAAAGCAACTCAAGCTCGAGCGGTGCAACAAAATCATTACTGCTGCTTTGAAGCAGTCGTTACGTGCCTATGCGCCCATTTTAGACCCACTTACCAATCTAAAAGACTTACAAACAACGGCATCAGTTTCATATATAGCACATTGCGAAAACACAATGAAAAATCCCATAAAAGTAGCTGTTTTAAACCAATCCAATTGCTGTATTTTAATTGGTCCGGAAGGCGATTTTACGACTGAAGAAATTGTATGGGCTATTGAAAAAAACATTCATCCCGTTGATTTGGGTGATGCTCGCCTACGGACTGAAACTGCAGCGCTAATTGCCCTACACGCAGCATTACTACTCAACGAATAACAAAAAAATATATTTTTAAAATATGAATGCAAACACACTCACGCGCGGAATTGTTCAGGCTTTTTTTATCATTGTTGGCATCATAGCCCTTTTTGAACTACTTTTGATCACACAGTCGTTATTGGGCTATTTGTTTTTGGCAATTGTAGTTTCGCTTATTGGACAACCCATCAAAGGCTTTTTGATGCTTAGATTAAAGTTTAAAAACACATTGGCAACTGTAGCAACATTAATTTTAATGCTGTTACTTTTATTTGGATTGGGTTCTTTAATTGTTCCTGTAATTGCTACACAAGCACAAAATTTATCACTGTTGCAAATTGATCAATGGGAGGCCGATTTGCTTGTCCTTGTTTCTGATTTGGATAGTTATTTCAGTCAATATAATGTTAACCTTACTGAACGAATAACCGCACTTTTTGCCAAGGTGGACTTTGGATTCCTTCCAAATTTCATCAATGGTGCTTTAGGGTTTTTAGGTGGGTTTACTATTGCGTTATTTTCCGTTTTGTTTATTAGTTTTTTTCTGTTAAAAGACAGTTCCCTTTTGCTCAGGAGTATTCTCCTTGTATTTGCGGCTGACCAAAAAGAACGCATTGAGCGTTCCTTCACGCGAATTGTCTTGCTGTTGTCACGCTATTTCATTGGAATTCTATTGCAAATAACTATTTTGTTCCTTTTTTACTCTGGCGTATTGCTTGTGTTTGGCATTCCCAACGCCTTGATAATTGCGCTTATTTGCGCGCTGTTTAACATTATTCCGTACATCGGACCATTAGTTGGCGGATTGTTCATGGTTGTGCTTACCATGACTAGCAATCTTGACGCAGATTTGGCAACAGTAATTGTCCCAAAAACTATTTATGTTCTAATTGGGTTTGTTGTTGGACAACTAATTGATAATTTCTTTTCTCAACCCTATATTTTTTCAAATAGCATTAAGTCACATCCTCTTGAAATTTTTTTGATTATCATTTTGGCGGGACTACTAGCAGGACCTTTAGGAATGTTGTTGGCTGTTCCATTTTATACCTTACTAAAAGTAGTTTTGAGTGAATTTTTAGAAAACAATCGACTTGTGAAAGCATTAACTAAAAATATGTAACCACAAAAACCATTGCTGGTAAAAACGTAAGCGAATCATTGGGAGATGCAAAAAGCACCATTGCAAGTTTGAGTAACAATGGGTATGCTATTTTGAAATAGAGATAATTATAGTAGTTACTTACGGATTTCGTCAAAGGAAAAAGAAGATTTTGACCCATGCGATAATTAGTTGGCGGATTGCGTTTGAAAACGTATTTTTGCCACCGCCTCAGGGCGGAAAATGGAGAGGTGCCAGAGTGGTAATGGAGCAGATTGCTAATCTGTCAACGCGTAAGTGTTGCCTGGGTTCGAATCCCAGTCTCTCCGCATTCTTGGTCGCGTACCTGCCCGAAGACAGGCAGGGCTCATCTGGGTTAATACATTACGATTTCTAACAGAAACGGATAAAATTCAATGAGCTAATGAAAAATAAAGGTCGCGTAGCTCAGCTGGATAGAGCATCTGCCTTCTAAGCAGACGGTCGAAGGTTCGAATCCTTCCGCGATCACTAATTAAATTAACAAAAAGCTGAAATAATGCAAGCTAAAATAAAAAGCTTGCTTTTTTATCTGGGTTAAACTGCTATTTTTTTGTTGGTTTTCAGCGCGGGGCGCTGTCAGTAAAACCATTCTGCCTAGGTCACGAATAAATAATGCGTATAAAAAAACGCCAAGCTTGACTTGAACGTTTTTCTATACACTTAATATATTTGAAACCTAATCCAACGTAATATTTACCCCTGTATATATTCCAAAAGGATGACCGGATCTGAAACCAGCAGGTACACGAGCAGAGGCATAAACCTCATCCAAGAGATTAATCACATTTGCAAAAAAGCTAATTTTTTTAGTTAGATGATACTTGGCTGAAAGATCAATGACAATATTGTCATTAAGTTTCATTGGGTCTTTAGTACCTCCATTAGATGCCTGAGTATCAAAGACACCATTGTAACGAGCATTTAAATTAAATTCATAGCGCTGGTGTTCAACACCAGCTGTAACACTTAACTGCTGCTGAGGGATGTAAGGGACTCTATCTCCCTCGCTTACACTTCCCCAAATACCCTGAGTACTTCCGAATGAATTCTGAAAAATGGCATTAGTAAAGGTGTATGCCACTGCAATTGGGGTTTGAATCTTTGCGTTGAAATCTGAAAGATTGTAATTAAGTTGAAGTTCAAGTCCACTAACATTTACCTCTCCGGCATTAAACTGGTCTAGTGAACCTGTTCCACCACTAGCAGCTAGGTCAGAGCCCAAAAGATTAGAATAATCATTGAAGAATCCTATGACTTCTCCTTTGAGTTTTCCTGTGCTGAAACGAGATCCTAATTCATAGTTAACGCTATATTCAGCTTTCTCACCAGGAGCATTTCCAGGGGGTGAAAATCCCTTGTGAACACCTCCAAAGAAAGACAATCGATTTGAAAAACTATAATTAAATCCAATCCCTGGAATAAATACGTCAATCCGATTTTCTCTTGTAGTTGGAGCGTTTTGTCTTAGCCCGTCTGCACTACCCCAGTCTTCCCTATTTAGGGTAATGCTTTCATAGCGAAACCCAGGAGTAATGGTGAATTTGTCAAACTTATATTTGTACAATACATATGAGGCAAAAGCATTGGCGCTTGAGATTCGATTCCCCTGAGCACCACGCACTCCATTAGAAGTTAGCGTCATATTGCCTCCATCAATGCGGTAACCATCTTCCCACTGAAAACGATCTTCCTCATCAAAATGCAGTCTAGCACCTATTTCAATATCATGGAAGGAACCGTTTTCACCATACCAATGGTAATCAATTTTGGTTTGAATACCACGAGAATAATACACACGATTATTTGCTTTTAAAAGAAGTGTGTCGTCATCGGAGTTTAGGGTCCCGTTAATAATACTCATATGATTTGGGAAAGATAGCGGATCATTGAGAATTGTTGCTAAACGCTTCTTGTCATTGTTATAAACAACATCGTCAAGTTTATACCAATTGCGTGTGAATTTATTGTCATAGGCATTGGTAACAATTCTGAATTGCTTTGAGAAATCAATAATGTGAGTTAGCATCACTTGACGCTGTTCAGCATTCATTACATCATTTTGCGAAGAAAGATATCTGGAATATGGATTTGCATTAAAATCAGTCTCAGAAAGCCCAAGGTAGGTTTCATTGGATTTTTCATCATAAAAGTGATATTTAACTTCTAATGATTGTGCTAGCTTAGCATCAGCATCAGTAGAAAATTTAAATTTACTCATCAAATCATAAATATCAAATCCCGTATTGTCGTTTTCTCTAAGGCGTTTAAAACCATCAGAATTAAAGTTTAAATACTCAAGTACGTAGGCGATGTTTTCAAAAGATTGCCCAACTGTGGTATGGAGTTGCATGGTATTAAAACTTCCATAGCTGGAACTAAGTTTTGCTGAGAAATCATCCGGAATCGCAGTAGAAACTAAGTTAATGGCACCACCCGTTGTAAATGGTCCGTGCTGCACTTGACTACTTCCCTTTAGTATTTCAATAGCTTGCATACGCATTACAGAAGGAAAATAATAGGCGGCTGGCGAACTATAGGGAGCCGGAGCAATAAGCACGCCGTCTTCCATAAGGGTAATCTTGGAACTCCGTTGAGGAGAGGTTCCTCGAAGCGATATATTAGGACGTAAACCATATCCATCTTCTTCATAAAAATTTACGCCAGGCACCACACGCAACGCACGATTAATATCGGCATAACCAAACCGCTCTAAATCATCAGAAGACAAATAATAAGAGGCTCCTGTTCGTTTTTGAGCAGCAAATTTGCTTCCAAGAATCGTATTAACACTGATAATAACCTCGTCAAGCTTCTGTACTGAGTCCAAAATAACTCGATCTGATGGATTTTGAGCTGATGCGGTCATGAAAACTAAGATTTTAAAGATGCCTAATTTATATTTTAAATTCATTTTATATTTATTTAGATTAATTAAAGGGAACGATTGCAAAGCTAATGCGTAAATAAATGTTGTGCAAGTTATTTAGACTAATTTTAAATAATATTTTCGCTTTTTGTTAAAAAAAATATTATTCTGGATACGAAACGCGTAAATGGTAGCTGCTAATGAGTTTTTCAGTTAACACTTTCTTTACGGTTTCAATTTCACGAAGTGTGATATTGGCTTCCAAAAATTGATTTTCATCCATTAAGCGATTTACAATTTTATCTACAAAAGCAACTATTTTTTCTGCTGTAGGTTCTTTCAAACTTTTTGAGGCAGCCTCGACTCCATCGGATATCATTACAATTGCCGTTTCTTTAGAAAAAGGTTTTGGTCCAGGGTATTGAAACTGCTCTACATCAATGTCAGGATTGATTTGTTGGGCTTGTTGTAAAAAAAATAATACTGTTGTAGTGCCGTGATGCGTACGAATAAAATCAATTACACGGTCGGGTAATTTTGATTTTCTGGCATTCGTAATTCCATTTATAACATGATCGATAATAATTTTTGCACTAACTTCAGGCTCAAGGTCTTCGTGAGGACTGTAAGTAGCCTGATTTTCACTAAAAAATACAGGGTTTTTCAGCTTTCCAATATCATGGTATAATGCTCCCACTCTAGTCAATAGTGTGTTTGCACCAATGGCGTTTGCAGCCGCTTCGGCAATATTTGCTACCTGCAAAGAATGCTGAAACGTTCCAGGAGCTTTGTCAGCAAGTTCACGAAGTAGCTTACTGTTGGTATCAGATAATTCAAGTAGAGAAGCATCTGAAACCAAACCAAATACTTTTTCAAAAATATAAATCAAAGGTTGCACAAATAAAATCGCCAAACCATTGATAACAAAAAGCAGTAGTACCTCATATGATAATTGTAATAAATTACCGTCATGGATAAGTGTAAACGCAACATATGAAATAGCATACAAGCCTACGATAAGCCCCACAGAGATAAACAGCTTAGCCCTACGGTACAAATCATTTACAGTGAGAGAAGCTAAAATACCAGCCATGATTTGCAAATAAATAAACTCAAAGCTATTAGGTACCAAAAACGCAATTAAAAATAAAGTAGTCAACAACGTAAAAAGTGCTATGCGTGTATCAAAAAATGTACGCATCAGCAAGGGCAACATACAAATTGGAACCGCATAAACGTATTGCGGATCTACATCTATTACAACTTTGGTAAGCATTACCATTAGCAACACATTTAAACATAAAAATGTGAGGCGTTTGTTGTTTTCAAAAACCATTTTTCGAGTACGCCATAAAAACACAAATAATAAAAGCACAGGAACCAATACCAAAAGTGAATACCCCAAAATAATCCAAGTGGTGTTGGACTGCGTCCATGTTTGAGACTCAAACTCTTGTTGTAATGATTTTAATCTTTGAAGTTTTTCCCCCTCTATCACTTCTCCTTTAGCAATGATGCGCGTCCCCTTAGTTACCAATCCGCGAATGGGAATAATTCCTGCAACTGCAATCGATTTAAATTGAAGTGTTAACTCCTCATCAAAATATATGTTGGGCACAATAAGTGATAGGAGATATTGTAACGTAGCTTCTGAGAGTACGTCTGAACCAAAAACAGCTAATTGGCTTAAAAGGATGTCTTTAGCCTCCTTTTCATTATATAAATCAGCTATTGATGTTTTAGATTGACGTGTGTCATTTACCATGGCAACGGTTTCATTTTCAGCTATAATTTGCGCATCGGAAATTACACCTACAGCATAAATTTCTTCTATAACTGTACGCCAATTAATCAAAACCGCATTATGTTCTGGAGTGGCAGGAAGAGTACGCGCATACTCATCGAAATAGTTTAAAATAGATGTTAAAGTTTCATCTTGTACCGAAAAATAGCGTGGAACACTTGCTTCAAGTGCTTCTCGCTCACGACTTAGTTCTTCTTTTGATTTTTGAATTGGAAAATCATAGGGTGCCAAAAGTGTTTCATATTGCCAAGGTTTACCCTCTTGAATTTCATATTTAAAGCTTGCGCCTCTTGGCAACATATAAACCACTAAAGCTGTTGTAACCAAACAAAGAAATGCTTTGTAAAAAGCAGCTTGATAGCGGTAAAAAAACTTCATAAAAAAGATTTAAACAAAAGTACCACTTTTCAACACATTCGTTAGTAAGATATATATTTTGACTTATTTTTGATATATGACATACGGTATTTGCGTGCTGAGTTTACTTCCACTGCGAGAGGCAGGGCAACACAATGCATTGGTTCTGAGTGAGGTATTATATGGAGAGCTTTTTCAAATTTTAAAAATAAAAAAACACTTTAGTCAGATTCGTTTATTAGACAACACAACTGGTTGGATTGAAAACACCCAATACCATGAGATTTCAACTAAAGATTTTGAAAAACTCTCCAAGCAAGCTCCAAAAATATCAACAAACTTAGTTGAGTTCATTTATAATAACAACCAGATATTATTTGTTGTTCCCATAGGAAGTATGGTGCAACATACTACATTTTTAGGCCATCATTTTGAAGGTGAAACAGCAGGGCATCAGCCAGAAAAAAACAACATCCGCAGTATGGCATTGAGGTTTATAAATACACCGTTTCGTAAAGGCGGTAAATCTCCATTTGGTGTTGATGCAGATGGCTTTGTGCAAATTGTTTATGCGCTATGTGGCATTAGCTTACCAAGAACGGCTGTTAAGCAAGCAAAAAAAGGCGTAGTTCTGAGTTTTATTGAAGAAGCAGAATCTGGAGATTTAGCTTTCTTTGATAATAGTGATGGTGAAATAATTCATGTAGGCATAATTTTAGAGAATAACTATATAATTCATGCGCACGGTCAAGTACGTATGGATAGGTTAGACCAAACTGGAATTTTCAATCCTGATTTGAGAACACATACGCATAAGCTGCGCCTCATCAAATCTATTGCATAAAGACCCCATAAAAACGAGGTTTTCAATAATATAAAAGCAACATGTTAGAGCGCTTCTAACATATCACGATATTTTTTAAAGTTGGCGGTGTCGCCAATAGTACCGAAAATATTTTTTAGTGTCGTAATTGCATCTGTGCTTTTGGGATTTATTTTTACCAATTGCTCTAAGTAGGGAACCGCCTCTAAAAACAACCCTTCACGCTTAGCTTTTAACTGATCGTACTTACGGTTATCAGCAGCAGACGTACCTAATGCATTCATTTGATTTACTATATCTGCTTCACCCTCCAAAATAACAGACGAGAGGTTTAAATAAGTAGCTTCATAAGTTGGATCTAATTCAATTGCTTTTTTGTAATAGTCAATAGCTTCATCACGTTTTCCTTCATTTCCATTGATAACACCAAGATTATAATATAGAATGGCATTATTTGGGTCTTGCGTAATCGCTTCCTGCATAAGCGTACCAAAACGAGCTTCATCACCAAGTTTGATGTATAAATCTGCTTCGGTTAAAATCAGCCCTACATCTTTAGGAGATAATTTTCTTGCGGATTTTATAGCTACCATAGCAGCATCATTATCTCCATTAGCAACATGAATTAAAGCAATGTTTTTTACAATTTCTGGTAAACGTGACTCCGTAAAATCTTCTCTTAAACTTGTAAAGTCCTTAGATTTCTTGTAAATATTGTACGTAGTTTCATCAACCTCTGACTCCTGTCCTGTTGCGACTTCAGTAGCAAAGAATTTTTTGGTGA
>DLPY01000059.1:1742-44788 GCA_002478685.1 Flavobacteriaceae bacterium UBA7446 | reverse complement strand
CCAAGCAAAAATTGATGCTATAGGATTTGTTGAAGTTTCTTTTCCTTGTTGATGCATTCGATAATGTCTCGTAACAGTTCCATGAGCAGCCTCTGCCTCCATTGTTCTTCCATCTGGTGCGAGCAAGACACTTGTCATAAGTCCAAGAGAACCATATCCCTGAGCAACAGTATCTGATTGAACGTCACCATCATAGTTTTTACAAGCCCAAACAAATCCTCCGCTCCATTTCATGGCAGCAGCTACCATATCGTCAATGAGTCGGTGTTCGTAAGTGATGCCAAGGGTTTCAAATTGGTCAATAAATTCGTTTTCAAACACTTCTTGAAAAATATCTTTAAAGCGCCCATCGTATGCTTTCATGATAGTGTTTTTAGTAGAAAGGTACAACGGCCACCTTTTGCTGATGGCTCTGTTCATACATGAGCGAGCAAACCCATAAATCGAGGAATCGATATTATACATACTCATGGCTACACCACCTTCTTGGAAGTTATATACATCCCATGTTTTCGCTTCGCTGCCGTCTTCGGGTGTAAACGTCATGGTAAGCTTCCCTTTTCTTTTAATAACAGCATCAGTTGCACGATATTGATCGCCGAAGGCATGACGTCCAATACATATGGGTTGTGTCCAACCCTGCACGTAGCGTGGTACGTTGCTCATAATAATGGGTTCACGGAAAACAGTTCCGCCAACAATGTTACGAATGGTACCGTTAGGCGAGCGCCACATTTGCTTTAATCCAAATTCTTTTACTCGATTTTCATCTGGTGTGATGGTTGCACATTTAATTCCCACATTGTATTTTTTGATGGCTTCTGCAGCATCAATGGTAATTTGGTCATCGGTTTCGTCACGTGAGGTAACGCTTAGATCATAATACAGTAACTCTAAGTCTAAGTAGGGTAGAATAAGTTGTTGTTTGATAAAGTCCCAAATGATTCGAGTCATTTCGTCCCCGTCCATCTCAACTACGGGATTAGCAACGTGAATTTTTGCCATGTCAGTTTTATTAAATTGATCATAAATATACGTTCAGATAAGTGTATAAAAAAACCGAAATTCAAGTTTTGATTTCCGGTCTGTTGATTGTAACAAAAAACGGTTTGAATTAGTAGCGAATAGGCGCTTGTTAATAGTGAGTAGGCAATATGTCAGTTCTAATCTTCCTGCCGCAGATAGGATTAGTAGTGTAGAAAATGTATATAAAGTCAGACATTTATAAATGGCTATTCACTGTGCAATAAATAAAATTAGTCGACTACTTAAGCTGACGTTCTTTGATGCGAGCTTTTTTGCCTGTAAGGTTACGGAAGTAGTAAATACGTGAACGACGTACTTTTCCGCGGCTATTGACTTCAATCTTTTGAATACCTGGAAGGTTGATAGGGAAAATGCGCTCAACACCAACCGTCCCTGACATCTTGCGTATGGTAAACGTTTTGGTTGCACCACTTCCTTTAATCTGAATAACTACGCCTTTAAAAAACTGCGTTCTTACTTTTTCGCCTTCTCGAATTTCGTAGTAAACGGTGATGGTATCACCAGCTTGAAAGTTTGGGTATTCTTTTTTGGGAACAAACTCGTCCTGTACATATTGTAGTAAGGCCTCCATTGCATGTTGTTTTTAGTTAACGCAAAGAAACATTCACGTACTTCGCCAGCGGTTTCTTAGCGGGTGGCAAATATACATTTTTGTCTAAAATCTCACAATTCAAGCCCCCTTTTTTTGTAAAACAAATTGGAATTTACCTAGTTCTCTTTGACGCCTATGTCAATATCGATTTTGACACGGCTGTTTATGGAGATTTGTTGTGTACCTGTACGATGTTATTGGGCAGTTTATCTATGATATCCAAAAAAGCGCTTAACGCTAACAAAGCCTTTACTTGGGGCACTTAGCGATGGTTTCTCTATCTATACCATTTAGCTGAACATTACTTGTTTTGATGGCGGCTCAATGTCCATTTGAGACGATGACGAAGACAATGGCATACAAGCCTTCCAAGCAGATGCTGAAAATGACCAACTGCACTTCGACGCCACGCTTTGATAACGCTCAGCGCTCACTGCTTACGATGTCGTCGAGGCTCTCTTAACGATCGAAGCAAGCGATGTAACTTCAAACGTTATCGCAGCAAATCAGGGCGTTTTTTTTTTGTAATTTCTATGGCTTTTTCCTCACGCCATGCATTAATTTTTGGTGTGTTCCCTGAAGTTAAAATTTCAGGAACTTTATGTCCGTTATAGTCTGCCGGTCGGGTATATACGGGTGGTGCTAATAACCCATCTTGAAACGAATCGGTAAGGGCAGATGTTTCGTTTCCTAATACGCCTGGTATTAGCCGAATGATACTATCGCACAGCACCGCAGCAGCCAATTCGCCCCCAGAAAGCACATAGTCACCAATAGATATTTCGTGGGTAACAAAAATATTCCGAACCCGTTGGTCAACACCTTTGTAGTGTCCGCAAAGGACAATAATATTTTGAAGTAACGATAACGAATTGGCCATTCCCTGATTGAGTACGCTGCCATCGGGTGTCATATAAATTACCGCATCATAATTGCGTTCGGCTTTTAGTTCGCTGATGCATTTATCAATGGGTGCAATCATCAATACCATACCTGCACCACCTCCATAAGGGTAATCATCTACTTGCTTGTAGTTGTTGGTGGTGTAGTCACGTAGATTGTGGAAATGCACTTCTGCCAACCCAGCTTCCTGTGCTCGTTTCATGATAGACCCATCAAAAGGACTTCTCATCAACTCAGGAACTACACTAATAATATCAATCCGCATGGGGTAAAGGTAGTTAATAGTTAGTGGTTAATGTTTGGTGGTTTTTTGCATAAAGTAAATATGAGGTGTTAAAAATTTTGTGATTTCAAACGTTAACTTCAATGCTCAAATCTAAAATCATGAAGCCATTATTCAAAATACAGAACCGCTGCTTATTACGATTCAAAACAAAAAATTGCTTATAAATAGAGATTTAGCGCAACTGTATGGTGTGCAAGCGCAGGATATAAATAAAGGAGTTAAAGATTATTTTGATAAATTTCATGAAGTACACCACCAAGCGAAAAAAGAATAAACTTCTACTCAAAAATAAAGCGCATACGTTCTTTGTCTTCATTGATAAACTCCAATTCATAAATGCTGTCTTCGTCCAACGCCAACACATCATCGGTAGAGGTTACTTTCTTTCCGTTTACAGAAAGCAGAACGTTACCCTCTTGTACACCACGACGATATAAACGTCCATTTTCTACAGCAGAAATGTGAACACCTTCTTTCAGGTCGAATTTTTTTGCTTCTTTATAACTTAGGTCGCGCAAACGCATCCCATAATAATTTATAAATGGCGTACGCTTTAGCTCTACCGAAAGTGTCTTTTCTTCTCCGTTGCGCAAGATGGTTACATTAACACGATCACCTGGGCGTTTTGAGCCCAAATAACCTGTTAGGTCGGCAAATTTTCGAATAGGTGCCTTGTTGATTTTAATAATCACGTCTTCTTCTTGCATGCCCGCTTCTTTAGCACCCATGCTTTCTTCAAGCCCAGCAACATAGAACCCTTCAGTTTCTTCAATGCCGAGTTCCTCGGCAATGCGCGCGTTTAGACCGTTTCCACTAACTCCCAAAAGTGCTTTTTGTACGTTGCCAAACTCTACAATGTCTTCGTATATTTTACGCGCCATGTTACTGGGCACTGCAAACGAATAGCCAATAAAGGTTCCCATACCATTACTGGTAATGGCGGTATTTATACCGATTAAGTCGCCCTCTAAGTTTACCAATGCGCCTCCGCTATTTCCAGAATTTACAGCAGCATCAGTTTGAATAAAGGATTGATTTTTTCCGTCATAGCTGTTTAAATCTCTCGATTTTGCACTAATAATACCAGCAGTAACCGTGGAGTTTAGGTTGTATGGATTGCCTACTGCCAACACCCATTCCCCAATACGAGTAAGATTTGAATCTGCAAAACGTATATATGGAAATACTTGCTCACTACTGATTCGTAAAACAGCAATGTCCGCGCTTGGGTCAGCGCCTACAAGTTCGGCTTCATACACTTTGTTGTCGTTAGTGGTAACTTCGATTTCGTTTGCGTCTTCTATGACGTGGTTGTTGGTAATGATGTATCCATCTGGCGAAACAATTACCCCAGAACCCATACCAATTCTTGGATATCCACGGCTAGGGGTGTTGTAAAAATACTCCCATATGTTGCTTGGCTGACGCGCGCGCCCAGTGCTTTTGTTGGTAATGTGCACTACAGCATCAATAGTTTTTTCAGCAGCTACAGTAAAATCGGTACTCATGGCACTAACTGTAGCGGTTGGCGCAACAAAATTTGTATTTACCACTTGCGATGAAGTGGTATTGGAAGTTGGATTTTGTTCTTGCATGTGGCTAAATGCCCAAACGGCAACAAAGGCTGCAACGAAAGCAATGATACTGGTTTTAAGAATCGATTTCATTTCTTTTATTTTTATAGTGGTTAAATAAAATACATAAAATGTGTATGTTGTAAACTAAAGTTCAAATGCCCACGAGGACACAAATAGCAATTATATTTCAATTTTACAATCAAATTTAACGCAACTTATTGTTAGTAAAAAGTGCTTTAACGCATTTTTAACAATAGGGCATAGAGCTAGAATAGCTATATTTACGCCATGATTTTTTCGTTTGTAAAGTATCAGGGAACGGGAAACGATTTTGTGATTATCGACAACCGAGACAACCAGTTTCCTATCGAAAACCATTCCGCAGTAGCCAAAATATGTCACCGAAATTTTGGGATTGGAGCTGATGGCTTTATTCTTATAGAGACGGACGATAGTTCCGATTTTTATATGCGCTATTACAATGCCGATGGCCACGAAGGAAGTCTTTGTGGAAATGGCTCACGATGTGCTGTTCATTTCGTAAAGTCGTTAGGACTTGCTACAGAAAAAGTGGTATTCCGTGCTTCTGATGGGCTATATAAAGCCCAGTTTATAGCAGAAGACGTTGCGTTGGAACTTCATGCGCTATCGTACTGGGAGCAACGTGAAGATGCATTTTTTTTAGATACAGGTTCTCCGCATCACGTTGTTTTTGTGCCTGATATTAATGCCGTGGATGTCACAGTTAAGGGGGCTGAAATTGCTCATGGTGAACCCTATTTTTCAGATGGAACTAACGTAAATTTTGTGCAACTAGTAGACGCCAATAACTTTCACGTCAGAACATATGAAAGAGGCGTAGAAGCCGAAACGCTTTCGTGCGGAACAGGAGTAACAGCAGCAGCATTGGCAGCTCACATAAGTGAAAAAACAACAGCAAAAAAAATTCAAATTAAGACCCGTGGCGGTAATCTCATTGTTTCTTTTTCTCCTATTGCCAACGGATATGAATCTATCGTTTTACAAGGTCCTGCAACACCAGTATTTACAGGTAATTGGGAATTAAACTAAACATGAAACAACGAGTTTTAGTCGCCATTGGCCTAATCGGCGTATTCATAGGTGGAATTTTTGTAACACACTTCTATCGAGTATTTTTTGCTAAAAATACGGCATTTGACACACCAACAAAAGAGGTGTTAATTCCTTCCAAGAACACTCAAAAGGCCGCGTACGATACGCTATTTAAAGTAGTAAAACGAATTGATTTATTCCAACAAGCGGCTATACGAAAAGGGTATAGCCCTACGCCAGGTCGTTTTGTGTTAGATTTTGACATGAACAACAATGACATGATAAATCGTTTACGCACCCAGAACAAACCATTAAAGCTGACGTTTAACAATCAAATGACGCTGATGCATTTGGCTGGATTTGTAAGTAAAAAAATAGAAGCGGATAGTTCTGCCATTGTGAATGCCTTTTATGACACCGTCTTTTTGCAAGAAAACGGGTTTTCTGCAGATAATGTATTTTCTATCTGTGTTCCAAACACATATGAGTTCTTTTGGAATACCAACGCAGATCAGTTTCGGGACAGAATGTTGTTGGAATATAATCGATTTTGGACACCAAAACGTGAGGCAGCTCGTAAAAGCATGAATCTTAATCGTACTGAAGTGATTTCGTTAGCAGCTATCGTGCAATTAGAATCTTATCTTGTAAATGAGCGTCCCACAATAGCAGGGGTTTACTTTAATCGTATTCGAAAGCGCATGCGCCTACAAGCTGACCCTACTGTTATTTATGCGCTAAGACGAAAAGCAAACGATTTTGATTTGGATATCCGCAGGGTGCTCTACAAAGATTTAAAAATTAAATCGCCCTACAACACATACAGAACTAAAGGAATTCCACCAGGGCCAATTACAATGCCAGATGTGAGCTCTATTGATGCGGTTTTATTTCCAGAAAAACACAACTACCTCTATTTTGTTGTTGATCCAGAGCGCAAGGGATATCACCTTTTTGCCAGCACTTTAAGCCAGCACAACAAAAACAAAAAAAAATATACCGCTTGGTTGCGTAAGCGCAACATCTATCGCTAAGTCGCTAAAAACGAAAAAACCGCTGGCCGACGTGTAAAATCTTCAGTGTTGCTTATCCATTCCTTTGCGGTTTGTGTACGAATAAATTCTGATGGAAGCGTGATGTCACATGCAATGCTTAGTCTTGTTTTGGGCCGTAAAGTTCTGCATAATTCTTCATATAGCGAATTGTTTCGGTAAGGCGTTTCAATAAATACCTGAGTTTGTTGGTGTTCTGTTGATTTCTTTTCAAACTTCTTGATAGCATTTTTACGTTCGTCTTTGTCAATGGGCAAATAGCCATTAAAAGCAAAAGATTGTCCGTTAAGTCCAGATGCCATTACGGCTAATAAGATGGACGACGGCCCCACAAGTGGCGTTACTCGTATATTATGTTGATGAGCAATTGCTACTAAATCTGAACCTGGATCTGCAATACCTGGACAACCTGCATCGGTAATTAAACCAACATTCTCACCATTTTGTAAGGGAATGAGCATGTTTTGAAGTTCTACAGTGGTTGTAAACTTATTGAGCAAAAATACCTCGATGGCATTTTGTGGTACTTTTGGACTGATGCGTTTGACAAATGCACGTCCGGCTTTTTCCTTTTCAAAAACAAAATGCCGTAAGTCTTCAATTGTTTTTTTTATTGACATCGGTATTACCTCCAACGGAGCAGTATCTCCCAATACATTGGGAATCAAAAATAAGACGCCTGTTGATTGTTGTTCCATCAGTCTTGTTTAGCTAACCAATTTTTGCAGCACGCATAAATTAAGTTAAATACAGCATCAAAATTTTGTTCGTTGCCATAGTAAGGGTCAGGAACATGCGTGGCATTATGACCACTTGCAGCGGCTAGTAATTCAATTTTTTTTCGTTGGTTTTTGGAAGTGCAAAGCGCAAGTGCATCAACCTTATTTTGCTCATCCATAACCAAAATACGATCAAATGCTTCGATATCATTAACAGTAAGTTGGCGTGCTTTTTGGTTACTGATGTCTATACCGTTTTTGGCAGCTACTTCAATGCTTCGGCGGTCTGGGGCAGCCCCAGTATGGTAATTTGCAGTTCCTGCTGAGTCAACCATGAAATTTTGTCCTTCAGCAAGCTGACGGAAAATCCCTTCTGCTAATGGTGAACGGCAGATATTGCCCAAACAAACCATAAGCACTTTGGTTGCCATGATTTAGTGTGTAAGTTTTTTGCTTAGCTCTTCTACGTACTTCCGGAATTGCTTGTCTGTAAACGCGAGATTATCAACGGTTTTGCAAGCATGTAGCACGGTTGCATGATCACGGTGTCCAATTTTTGCACCAATACTTGCAAGAGAAGCCTTAGTCATTTTTTTAGCAAAATACATGGCCAATTGTCTGGCTTGAACAATGTGGCGTTTTCGTGTTTTGGACTGTAATGTGGTGACATCCATTTGGAAATATTCGGACACTACTTTTTGTATATGATCTATTGAAACTTCTCGTTTTGTATTTTTTACAAATTTCTCTACCACTTGCTTTGCAAGTTCTAGGTTAACTTCTTTACGATTAAATGATGATTGTGCAATCAAAGAAATGATAGCTCCTTCAAGTTCGCGTACATTTGTCTTCACTGACTTCGCTACAAAATCGATGATTTCCTCGGGCAATTCAACACCATCGCGATAAAGTTTGTTTTTGACAATCGAAACACGGGTTTCATAATCAGGTCGCATCAACTCTGCTGACAGTCCCCACTTAAAACGAGAAAGCAAACGCTGTTCGATATCTTGCATATCAACAGGAGCTTTGTCTGAAGTTAAAATAACTTGCTTGCCGTTTTGGTGTAAGTGATTGAAAATATGGAAAAATACATCTTGTGTTCCAGACTTTCCAGAAAAGAACTGCACATCGTCAATAATGAGTATGTCCATCACTTGATAAAAGTGAATAAAGTCGTTGCGGTTGTTCTTTTTTACCGCTTCAATATATTGTTGTGTGAACTTTTCTGCAGAAATATACAACACCGTTTTGTCAGGATATTTATTTTTAATATCAACCCCAATTGCGTGGGCTAGGTGAGTTTTTCCTAAGCCTACGCCCCCAAAAAAAAGTAGTGGATTAAAGGAAGTTCCACCCGGCCTGTTTGCTACAGCAACTCCTGCCGAACGTGCTAACCTATTTGCATCACCTTCAAGAAAATTTTCAAAATTATAATTTGGATTAAGCTGTGATTCGACCTTCAAATTTCGGATGCCAGGGATAACAAAGGGATTTGTTAATTCAGCTGTTTGTATTCTTAGCGGGGCTTCAACATCCTGTACTTTGATTAGTCCTTTATTTTGACTTGGAATTTTTTCGGTAAATGGTTGTTTATTACCAAACGTATTCTCCATTCGGATGACGTAAACAAGTCTAGCATTGGCACCCAATTCTTTGGTTAGTGCTACTTTGAGAATATCGATGTAATGCTCTTCAAGCCATTCATAAAAAAATTTACTGGGCACTTCAACACTCAGTGCATCGCCATTAAGTTTTAATGGCTTGATAGGCTCGAACCAAGTCCTAAATGCCTGATTATGAATGTTATCCTGTATAAATACTAGACATCTTTTCCAGACACTTTCGGAGGTTTGTTGCATTTTTATAGTGGTTGTTATTTGCTTTACAGCACAAAATGAGCGAATTAGGGACAAGAAATGTTTGCTATTTTGTACTTCACAAATATGTATGTAATTTTTTTTTAAAAAAAGTCCTTTCCCTATTGAATTTTTAAAAAGTTTGTTGCATATTATGAACCGTCAAGTTTCTAAAAATTGACATATAGCAATTACAATGAGTAAGAAAAAAACTACAATTCAGCTTAAAGTTAATTATCATCAAGTTGACCAAATGGGCATAGTACATCACGCCCAATATGCATATTTTTTCGAGCAAGCTAGAATTGATTGGCTTAATCAACAAGGGGTTAGCTACGCAACTCTAGAACAAAAAGGAATTTTGCTGCCACTATCGGAAATATCGATTGAATATAAGCGTCCTTTAAGATTTGATGATAACTTTTTCGTTCACACAAGCATAGACACTTTTAAACCTTATTTTGTTACTTTTTCTTATTGTATTGAAAATCAGCAGCAAACTATAGTTACTACAGCACATACACGTTTAGTTTTTGTTGACTGCAACACTATGCGTGCCATGAAATGCCCAAAATTCTTACAAGATAAATTTATTTTTAATGATTTGTAAGGAATCTCCTATCCCCTTTTTTTCTGTTGTTTTACCCTTTGGAGTTGTAGGAGCAATTGTCCCATCTTTTAGGATTTTTGAGCTATGAAAAATTCGGCATTCGTCCCACAACTGTTTACTTATAAAATCATTTAATGTGATCGCACCACCTTCTACGAGAATAGACTGTATCCCATGTTGTGTTGCTCTTTTTAACACGAATTCCAAATCATAGTACTCTTCTACTTTTTCCCAAACTAAATTTTTTTCTTTTTTAGCTAACAATTCATTGTAAATAATAGTTTGTGCGCAGTCATTAAAAATAGCGGCATTCATGTCAATTTTTAATTTAGGATCAAGAACCAATCTAATAGGGTTTGTGCCAATCCATTTCCTAGTGGTAAGCTGCGGGTTATCAGCTTCAACAGTCTTGCGTCCTACCAAAATAGCGTGTTCCTCAGCGCGCCAACGATGTACCAATTGCTGACTGTGTGCATCACTAATCCATGAAACAGACCCTTTAACATCATTTTTTGGTGCTATGTATCCATCTGCTGACTGTGCCCATTTTAAAATAATATAAGGGCGCTTTTGGGTGTGAAAGAAGTAAAAGCGCTTGTTGAGTTCGATACATGCATCTTCTAATACCCCAACAACAACTTCTATTCCTGATTCTTGCAGTGATTTAATACCATTGCCCGCTACTTTTGGATTGGGGTCCTTTGCTCCAATGACAACTTTTTTTATCCCTTTTGCGATAACCAAATCACAACACGGTGGTGTTTTACCATGGTGGGAACAGGGCTCTAAATTCACATATAACGTCGTACCCTCAAGTTCCTTTGGGCTTAATTTTGCTAATGCGTGTACCTCGGCATGAGGTGTTCCTGCTTTTTGATGCCACCCCTCTGCAATCACAGCTCCTTCTTTAATTACAACAGCTCCCACCATTGGGTTTGGGTAAGTATTGCCGAATCCTTTTTGAGCGAGCACCAAGCAGCGCTGCATGAATATGTCATGGTTGTTATGCAATGGGAATGCGTATTTTAGCAAAAATATCAAATATCCCATCAATATGCTGTGTGGTATTAGACCTGTTCAATTAACTGACAACAAAATTCTTGCTCGCGTTTTACGTCATGTATTGATTGAGTTTGGAGTTCCAAAACTAGGTACTGCATATGCCGACCCTGAGCTTGACCACATGTTTCAAGCTTACAGCAAGCCCAATCACGCCTATTGGGTGGTGATTTACGATAGTGAAATTTTAGGAGGAGCAGGAATTGCACCATTACAAAACAGCGAAGACCATATATGCGAGTTACAAAAAATGTATTTTGATGTCAATGCAAGAGGTAAAGGGCTGGGAAAGCAAATGATCTTAAAATTATTTGAGTTGGCAAAGACTTTTGGATTTACGCAGTGCTATTTGGAAACCATGCCCAATATGGCTGACGCGCAAAAACTATACCTCGCAAATGGCTTTTCGTATATTGATGCGCCAATGGGTGATACTGGTCACTATTCCTGTCCGGTTTGGATGATTAAATCGTTAGTGTGAAAGTAGTAGATGTTCGTGATGTTTTTGAGCAGGAGCTTCAGTCTTTGTACGAAGTAAATGAAATCCGACAGCACTTTGCAGCATTATGCAAGGTATATTTTGACTATTCACCCGCAGAAGTGGTTTTAAATCTTCAAGAAGCTGTTTCAGCAGCTGACTATACACGATTTAAAAATGATTTATTACAGCTTAAAAAACATATACCCATTCAATATATAATAGGTAAAGTAGATTTTGCTAGTATTCGGATATCCGTAAATAGATCCGTGCTAATTCCACGTCCTGAAACTGAAGAGCTAGTACACTGGATTTTAACGTCATTCACTAAGAACGAACCACTTCAACTACTTGATATTGGCACAGGCAGCGGATGTATTGCCTTGGCACTAAAAAAGAATCGTCCAAATTGGCATATTTCGGGGTGGGATATAGATACAAACTCATTGCAGGTTGCGCGGCAAAATGCAAAAGACAACGATTTACAAGTTGATTTTTATCAGGTTGATGTCTTATCCAAAATTCTACCTCAAAAAAAGTGGGATCTCATTGTTTCAAATCCGCCCTATGTTCCCGAAGTATTTAAAAAGACAACCCAACCACATGTGTTGGAACAGGAGCCAATGCATGCCATTTTTGTTCCTGATAACAATCCGCTCTGCTTTTATGAACGTATTTGTGATTATGCAGTGCAACAGCTTAACCCTTCAGGTAAGCTATTTTTTGAAGGGCATGCTCCACTAATGAATTATCTAAAAACACTTTTACTAAAACTAGGTTTTTCCGATATTGTACTTCGGAACGATTACAACACAAATCCTAGATTTATTCGGGCAACTAAACAATGACGATAGCCGAACAAATTACCAGTCTCAGAAAAGAGCTTCATGAGCATAATACTCGTTATTATGTGGAAGATGCCCCTATTATTTCCGATCAACTTTTCGATGAAAAGTTAGCTATGTTAAAGGAACTGGAAGACGCACACCCAGCATTTTTCGACCCTAATTCGCCTACGCAACGTGTAGGAGGTGCGGTAACCAAAAACTTTAAAAGCGTTGTACACGAACATCGCATGTATTCGTTAGACAATTCGTATAGCAAGAAGGATTTGTTGGATTGGGAGACACGTATGTGTAAAATACTCGGTGTAACAGCATTGGATTATACTTGCGAGTTAAAATACGATGGCGCATCAATCAGCCTTACTTACATTAATGGCACCCTTGCAAAGGCGGTCACACGCGGAGATGGCATTCAAGGTGATGATGTTACAAACAACGTAAAAACCATTAACTCGGTTCCCTTGCAAATAACTGCAACTGACGTTCCTGAAGTATTCACGATTCGAGGCGAAATTATTTTACCCTTAGCAGGATTTAACGCCATCAATGAGCAACGAATTAAAGCGGACGAAGAACCCTATATGAACCCAAGAAATACAGCTTCGGGAAGCCTAAAACTTCAAGATAGTAGTTTAGTAGCAGCACGTCCATTAGACTGTTTTTTGTATCAAATTGTTACCAATAGTACTCTTTTTAAAACGCAATTGGAGTCGTTAGAAGCTGCCACTCGCTGGGGATTTTATGTGCCAAAACACTATAAGCACGCCGCTAATATGGATGCAGTTTTGGAGTATTTAAACGAATGGGAAGAGAAACGTTCTTCATTGCCTTATGAGATAGATGGCGCTGTGATAAAAGTAAACCGACTGTCCAATCAAGAGAAACTGGGGCACACCGCTAAATCGCCACGTTGGGCGATGGCGTATAAATTCAAGGCTGAGGCGGTGGAAACACAACTCCAAGATGTTGTTTATCAAGTTGGAAGGACGGGTGCCATTACGCCTGTAGCGCAACTTAAACCTGTGTTGTTGGGAGGCACGGTAGTTAAACGCGCATCACTGCACAATGCAGATTTTATTGCAGATCTTGATTTACATTATTATGATACGGTTTTTGTTGAAAAAGGAGGCGAAATCATTCCAAAAATTACGGCTATAAACATAAATAAAAGAAAGCCAAATAGCGAGTCTGTTAAGTATATCATCAACTGTTCTGAGTGTAACACTCCTTTGGAAAGAAATCAAGATGAAGCTCAGCATTATTGCCCAAATACAAATGGATGTATGCCGCAACGCGTAGCTCGTGTCGCACATTTTATATCTAGAAAAGCGATGGATATTGATGGGCTTGGCGCAGAAACCATTCAGTTAATGATGCAAAACAACCTATTACACTCCTACGCTGATTTGTATGCTATTACAACTGCTCATCTGATTCCGTTAGAGCGCCTTGCAGAAAAATCAGCTCAAAATATTGTTCAGGCAATATCAGCATCCAAAGAAGTGCCTTTTTACAGGGTATTATTTGCATTGGGTATTCGTTATGTGGGGCAAACGGTTGCCAAAAACTTAGCCGAACATTTTGGATCTATAGATGCATTGGCGTTAGCCAAAACGGAAGCATTGGAAAGCGTAGATGAGATTGGATCACGAATTGCCGAAAGCGTTCGAGAGTTTTTTGCATCACCTAAAAACCGCCAAATTATTGAGCAATTGCGTATTGCAGGTGTGCAGTTGGAACAACAAGCAAAAGAAGGTTCTATTTCAAATACGTTTGCAGATTTGCGCTTTGTTGTTTCGGGAATGTTTACTGATTTTTCAAGGGATGAAGTTAAAGCACTGATAGAACAGCATGGCGGAAAAATTGTATCTTCCATTTCTTCAAAAACTTCTTATGTAGTTGCCGGAGAAAATATGGGGCCTTCTAAAAAAAGCAAAGCTGAGGCATTAGGCATTCCTATCATTACAGCTAAGCAATTCATATCCATGTTGGAGGTTTAATTGTTATATTTACAACAATGTGTTAATTTTTGTAAAATAATATACTTTGAAATAGCTACGTCATTTAAAATGCTATTTTTGCAATATATGAAAATCTTCGCCAAACGTACTGTCTCAAAACAACTTAATCTACTCAAAAATCGCTTAGCTTTTAAGCCGAAAGCAATTCGACGTTTGGTATTTATTCACGATACAAATTTAACCATTACAGAGTCCCAATTTGACGACATGTGTCAGATCTTTTCATCTGAATTTGCTGCTATAGAACGTGTTCATTACAATGTTAATAAAAAAATGCTAGAAGGAGTTGCAAAACCCCATTTATATCCTCAAAGCCTAGATTGGCGCGGTTGTATTATGGCTGATGATTTGCTTTATTCAGTATCTCAGCAATATGATCTGGTTGTTCATTTTGTGGATCAAATTACGTTACCTCTGGTTTCGTTTTCTGCCCAACTTAAAGCATCATTTCGTATTGGTCCCTCTACTTTAGACAATAGACTAAATGATTTAGTGCTTCCTCCAACAACTGATTTTGGAGAGTTTTTATCTAACATAAAACAATATTTTAATAAAATTCATCCAAATGAGTGTACTTAAAGGCACATCAACAGGAGTTGCGGTAATTACACCTTTTACACAGGAGGGTGCTGTAGATTTTGATGCCTTGAAGCGTATTATTCATTACTTGATTGATGAGGGTATTGATTATCTAGTTGCACTGGGTACTACTGGTGAATCTGTTACAGTGACCACCGATGAAAGAAATGCTATTTTCGGTACTTTTGTTCGTGAAGTAAATGGTCGTGTCCCATTGGTGATGGGTCTTGGCGGCAATAGCACTGTTGCTCTAATACACGAATTTCAAAATATAGCCTCCAAAGGATTTGACGCTTATTTATCGGTCACTCCTTATTACAATCTCCCCTCACAAGAAGGACTTTACCAACATTTTATGGCACTCGATGCCGTTACACCTTTACCAATCATAATGTACAACGTACCTGGAAGGACAGGTGTTAACATGACTGCAGAAACCACACTTAGACTAGCAAATGACGCCAAACACATCGTTGCAGTAAAAGATGCGAGTGGTGATTTAAATCAGGGCAAAAAAATTATTTCCAATGCGCCTGAAGGCTTTTTACTACTTTCAGGCAATGATGAGACAGCTATCCCACTTACCCTTATAGGTGGAGCTGGCGTTATTTCGGTGGCAGCTGGCGGTTTTCCAAAAACTTTTTCTACTGGAATACGAGCCGCTATAGCCAAAAACAAAGAAGAAGCAAATCGAATTACAAATACACTTTTGCCTCTAATTGATTTATTGTATCAGGAGGGAAATCCTGCAGGTATTAAAGCGGTTTATGCACTCAAAAATTTATCTACGGATATAGTTAGACTTCCATTAGTTAAAGCCTCCAAGGGCTTGACGGCTGCGCTACGCCCTTTTGTGGAGCAGTTAGATTAAATACTATACCTAAACGTACACCTAAGGTATTGTGTCCTGAGTTTGGAAATTTCAAATTTGCATTTGACTCGTGGCGAATTATAACCATATTACTAAGCCAAATCTTTCTGCTTATTTTGAATTTCACCCCTACACCAATGTTGTCTGAAAAGGCAAACCCTTTTGCAAGGCGTTCTGTTTGTTGTGAAGTCCACATGGGACCAATGGCAGCATAACCAAATACTTGCGTTTTTGGATTTAGATATTGCGCTATTTCCACAGCTGCATGAAAAACCAATTTATGGATAGGTTTTTTTTGCAACATTTCCTGATGAAAATCTTCTGGAAAATCTTTGAAAAGTTCGGTTGAGGTAAACCATTTGTTAATAAGCTGATGTTGCGCATAATAATAGCCACCTTCTGCTAAAAACTGTATTTTTGCCTTCTTAAAAGTGTAATTTTTCAATCTCAATTGCCCCAAAACATGTCCTTGTTCAAGGTCATAATCGTTCGAGTGAAAAGGCTCCGTTTGTTGCGTACTGTAGCCAAAATGGATACCCCAGTATTTGGGCTTTTTTATATGCTGTGCTGTTAGGTTTGAAAAAATCAAGCACAAAACAAACAATAAATTGATTTGCATTAAAGTTGTAGGTATGTAATTGGTTTTAATTAAGTTTGCGGACATGAAAGTACCAAATTTTATTATCATTGTTTTATTACTCTTTTTTGTAGGGTGTAGCGATTTGCAAAAAGCATTAAAAAGTGAAGATATTAAATTAAAAAATGATTTAGCACTAGAGCTATATGATCAAGGTAAATACCAAAAAGCAGCACAACTTTTTTCTCAACTAAAAGAAATTTACAGGGGTAAACCTCAAGCTGAGCGCATTGTTTTTTTCTACGCTAACTCAATCTTAAATACTCGAAATTACATTTTAGCGGCTTACGAATTTGAAACCTTTGTGAAGGCATACCCCAAAAGTCAAAAGGCAGCTGAGGCGTATTTTTTGATGGCTTTTGCCCACTACAAAACGTCACCAAACTTTAGCTTAGACCAGACGGATACGGAAGAAGCTATTGATAAAGTTCAAGAGTTTATCAATCGTTACCCAAACGATGAGCGTATGCCAGAAGCCAACCTTATGGCCAAAGAACTTAGAGAAAAAATTGAGAAAAAAGGATTTGAAACCGCAAAACAATACAATACTATTCGCGACTACAAAGCAGCATTGGTAGCACTTGATAACTTTATTGCCGATAATCCAGGGACAAGCTTTAGAGAAGCCGCCTTGTTTGTGCAATTTTCTGCTGCTTCTACTTTGGCAATTAATAGTGTTCAATATAAAAAGGAAAAACGACTTAAAGATGCCAAAACTAAGTTTGATAATTTTAAGCGTTTATATCCCAATTCTGATCTTATGCCCGATGCTATAGAAATGATGGAAGATATTGAACAAGAAATCCGTACTTTTGCATCCAATTAATTTTAACGTATGGATTTAAAACGCACACAGGCCGCAGAAACCACAAAAACATATAATCGCAACGCATTAGATCAAAGCACGGGTAATATTTATGAAACCATATCGATTTTAGCCAAACGTGCTGTGCAAATCAATGAAGAAATTAAGACAGAGTTGTTTGAAAAACTTGAAGAGTTTGCTACCCCAACAGAAAACTTAGAAGAGATTTTTGAAAATAAAGAACAAATAGAAGTTTCAAAATTCTACGAAAAACTTCCAAAGCCACAGGCTATTGCTATTGAGCAGTGGTTACAAGAAAAGATTTACTACCGTCATACCGATACCGAATTAGAAACATAGCCATGTCGGTTTTACATGACAAGCGTATTCTATTAGGAATTTCGGGAAGTATAGCCGCGTACAAAACGCCACTTATTGTCCGAACACTTGTTAAAGCTGGTGCTACCGTTCAGGTGGTTATTACTGATGCTGCCAAAACTTTTGTTACCCCATTAACGTTATCAACAGTTTCTAACCGTGAGGTACTGAGTTCTTTTACGCAAGAGGAAAACGAAAATGCTGTTTGGAATAACCATGTCGATTTGGGTCTTTGGGCGGACGCCATGCTTGTTGCACCCGCTACAGCAAATACCCTTTCCAAAATGGCACAAGCTACCGCAGACAATTTGCTAATTGCCACTTATCTTTCAGCAAAATGTCCTGTTTTCTTTGCACCTGCTATGGATTTGGATATGTATAAACACCCTGCAAACAAAACCAATATTGAAAACCTTATTGCAAACGGGAACATCTTAATTCCTGTAACTTCGGGTCCACTTGCAAGTGGATTAGAAGGTGAGGGGAGAATGGAAGAGCCTGAGAAAATCGTTGCCGCATTAGAGGCTTATTTTTTGGAAAAATCTCTGTTTTTCGGAAAAAAAATATTGATTACCGCAGGTCCCACATACGAACCTATAGACCCCGTACGTTTTATAGGTAATTACTCCTCAGGAAAAATGGGATATGCTTTAGCAAATTGCGCCGCAGAACAGGGTGCAAAGGTAACCCTTATCAGTGGTCCAGCCGCTGGAAATGTGGCACATCCTAATGTTAGCGTTCTGCCAGTAATTACTGCAGCGGAAATGCTAAATGCCTGTATGGAAAATTATGATGCTGCAGATGCTGTAATTATGGCTGCAGCTGTTGCCGACTTTAAACCCACAAATGAAATTGATCAAAAAATTAAAAAGCAAGATGGCTTAGATGCTATTTCGCTTGAGCCTACAGCTGATATTCTTGCCCACTTGGGTAAGGTCAAAAAGCATCAAGTTTTAATTGGATTTGCCTTAGAGACTGAAAATGCTTTGGTAAATGCTCAGGATAAAATGATGCGTAAAAACCTTGATGCCATTGTGTTAAATTCGCTAGCAGATGATGGTGCAGGGTTTGTTCATAAGACCAATAAAATCTCATTTTTGCAACGTGACAAACACGTGGTGCATTACCCACTTAAATCCAAGGAAGAGGTTTCCAAAGATGTGTTAAATCAACTTAAAAATATATTTGATGCGCAGTAACATTATACTACTGATTATAGGGTTTCACGCCATGGTTTTGTCGCAACCCATCCGAGTAGATTTGACAGTTAACACAGAACTTGTTAATCAAACGAATATTACACCTATTCAAACGTTAGAAAAATCGCTGCGAGATTTTTTGAATAACACTAAATGGACTTCCGATAACGGGACCAAACAATCAGAGGTCTCTATTTCCATGTTACTTACCATTTCTAGCGTAAATGATAATTCTTACGTTGGAACTTTGCAGGTACAGTCGGGTAGATTGGTATACGATAGTAGCTACATTTCTCCACTTTTAAATTTTTTGGATGATAATTTTGTATTTACTTATCAAGAGTTTCAGCCCTTTTATTTTGACCTAAACCGCTACAATAATAACCTTGTCTCGGTATTTTCCTATTACATTTATTTAGTACTTGGGATGGAGCTAGACAGCTTTTCACCACTTGGCGGAACAGCATATTTTGAACGCGCGCGCACTATTGCCAACGCAGCGCAGGCAAGCAATGCGCAAGGCTGGGCAGTAACACAAAATCGTAACAGTCGCTATGAACTAATAGACCAAATTATTTCACCTGCTTTTAGTGATTTTAGAGATGTCTTTTATCAATACCATAGAAATGGATTAGACCGCATGGTTTCATCCCCTAAAGAGGCCAAAGAGCTATTAAAAGATAAACTGTTGAGCTTGCAAAATCTTATGCGTCGTCAGCCAAATTCATACGTAATGCGCGCTTTTTTTGATGCTAAAGGCGAAGAAATAGGACAGTTGTTTAGCGATGGCCCCGACGTAGAAACTGAGCCTTTGTTACGGTTTTTAAATCGATTTGCGCCGAGCAATTCTTCTTATTGGACAATGATTTCTCGTTGATAACTTCATGTTTTCAAATGGTATAAACGTACTATATTTGGATTAACGAGATTTTACAACTGTGCTCACTTCACTAGCTATAAAAAATTTTTCTCTAATTGAGGATCTTGAGGTTTCTTTTCCCTCGGGATTATGTATTTTGACAGGTGAAACAGGCTCTGGAAAATCCATTCTTTTGGAAGCATTATCGCTTATTTTGGGGCAACGTGCAGACTTATCTACTATTCGTAAAAACACCACAAAATGTGTTGTTGAAGCCACTTTTGAGATTGCGAATCACAACCTAAGCGGCTTGTTTGATGTATTGGATTTGGACGATGAACCAAAGACCATTATCCGTCGTGAATTAAGCGCTAATGGTAAGTCTAGAGCTTTTGTAAACGATACTCCAGTAACACTCGAATCGCTTAAAACCTTTGGAACAGCGTTGGTTGATATTCATACCCAACGACAAACCATTCAACTTACCGATCCAGCATTTTATTTAAATCTTATTGATGCATATGCAAATGACAATACGATCTTGCTTGCGTACAAAACCCATTATGCGTTATGGCAAAAATGCGCCAAAGAACTTGCTCAGCTTCAAGCGCGTCAGCAACAATCTAGCGAGTCACTAGAATACCATAAATTTTTGTTGCAAGAACTTGAACATTTAACCTTGACTCCAGAAAGTGTTGAAACGCTTGAAGAAGAAGCAAAATTATTGGGAAATGCCACAGATTTGCGCACAATACTTTCTGAAGTGGTTGCTGTGGGTACAAAAGAAAATATCGGTGTACAAGACCAGCTGGGCTCCCTAGCGCAACTTTTGGCAAAAATTGCCCCTTTTGGAGCAGCGTATGCATCTTTACAAGAACGCATTTTGAGTGTAGGCATTGAGCTTTCTGATATTTTGCAAGAAGTACAAGACTTGGGCGAAGCCGTTTCAGACGACCCTGGGCGACTTCAAGAAGTTGAAGCGCAATTAAGCGAATTGCATCATTTGTGCCAAAAGCACAAGGTTCAAAATGCTGCTGGATTGATTGAAAAAAGAGATGAATTGCGCCAATTGTGTGGAGATGTAGAATACTTAGATGATCAAATTAAAGCCTGCGTTATTGAGGTTGAAAAAGCATCACAAAAACTACACAATGCAGCTCAAAAGCTGCGTGATCAGCGTGAAAAAGTATGCCAACCACTAACTGATGCGTTAGCAACACGCTGTCGCGATTTAGGTATGCAGCATGTGCGTTTTTCCGTCAATTTAAATGCCTTACCTTCGCCTCAACCAAATGGCACTGAAGCAGTTGAATTGTTGTTTTCCGCCAATAAAGGAATTGGTTTTGCACCCTTGGGTAAGGTTGCTTCTGGCGGAGAGTTGTCTCGAATTATGTTGGTGATTAAATCTATAATGGCAGAGAAAACGCAACTTCCTACACTAATTTTGGATGAAATTGATACGGGAGTTTCGGGCGAAATGGCAAATGCGATGGGGAAACGAATGTACGAAATGAGTCATCATATGCAAGTGATTTCCATTACACACTTACCTCAAATAGCTGCATTGGCGGATGCACACTATAAAGTTTATAAAGATGTGGTTGGAGAAACGACACAAACTTTTTTAAAACCTTTAGATGAAGATGCTAGAATTGAAGAATTAGCTGAAATGTTGGGAGGAAAAAACATCAAAGAATCAGCTTTGCGCCATGCGCAAGAGTTGCGAAACGTTTAATTATAATTTATTAAAATGGGTTACGGATTACTTAAAGGGAAAAGAGGAATTATTTTTGGTGCATTGGACGAAAATTCCATTGCTTGGAAAACAGCAGAGCGTGTTCACGAAGAAGGCGGTTCGTTTGTGCTTACAAACGCGCCAATTGCTATGCGCATGGGTACCATTAGTCAACTTGCAGAGAAAACAGGTGCTAATGTTATTCCAGCAGATGCCACCTCACTGGAGGATTTGGAAAAATTAATTTCCGAGTCGGTTGAGGTTTTGGGAGGAAAAATTGATTTTGTACTGCACTCAATTGGCATGTCTGTGAATGTAAGAAAAGGTCGTGTTTACAGCGACCAAAAATATGATTGGACAGCCAAAGGCTGGGACGTTTCTGCAGGCTCCTTCCATAAGGTAATGCAAGTGCTCTACAAACAAGACGCTATGAACGAATGGGGAAGTATTGTTGCTTTGTCATATATTGCGGCACAACGAGTTTTCCCAGATTACAATGACATGGCAGATAATAAAGCCTTTTTGGAGTCTATTGCGCGCAGTTTTGGCTATTTCTTTGGAAGAGATAAAAATGTTCGTGTAAATACAATTTCGCAATCACCAACACCAACCACGGCAGGGAAAGGAGTTAAAGGTTTTAATGGGTTTATTTTGTATGCCGAAAAAATGTCACCACTTGGAAATGCATCGGCACTAGATTGCGCCAATTACACAGTATCGTTATTTTCGGACTTGACACGAAAAGTAACATTACAGAACTTGTTCCACGACGGTGGATTTTCCAACATGGGTGTTAGTGATGCGGTGATGCAAGCTTTTGAGGAACAACAAAACCCCTAAGCATGCCCACACGGCAACGAACATCTAGGAAAAGATTTTTGGGTTCAAAGCAAGGATTATTGTTTTTGGTATTTGCTGCCGTGATTTGGACCCTAAGCGCACTCTCAGAAACCTATACAACCACAGTTACTGTTCAGTTTAATTTTAAATTAGACACAAAAGCCTTTGTGCTTGAAACCTCTCAAATTGAAGTTCCGGCTAGGGTATCTACCACCGGTTTTTCGGTTTTATTTCGTAGACTTTTTCCGCGTAAAGTAATGTTGTCGGTTCAAGAATTGCCTATTGAAGATGCTAAAAACCCTACTTTAAATACAGCCTTTTTATTGGATAAATACAATCGACTTTACACTAATTCTAGTCAGATTAAAGCGTTTGTTCCTGAAGTTATTTCACTACCTATTGCACAAGCTGCGCAAAAGTCTTTTACTCCAACATTGGCATCATTACCCAAATTCGCAGATGGCTATCAACTTACGTCATCGCTAAAGTTTAGCGTAGATAGTATTACTGCATATGGTAGTAAAGTAGCACTTGAGAAATTACATCATGCAATATTTAAATTAGTGTCCCATGAGCCATTACGATCTGATTTTTTGCTCAACGCTAAGCTTACGGATTCCATTGCTAAAGCACTGAATTGGAGCACAACTACGGTACAAGTAACCGGCAGCGTAGATAGGTATTCCGATGTGTCTTTTGTGTTGCCTGTTAAACTTACAAATACTCAAGAAAATATCAATGTTACGATTGCACCAAAACAGGTTGAAATTAAATTTGCAGCTCCTTTAGGGTCGCTTCGAAACATTGACAAATCAACATTAAGTGCAGGAGTTTTTTTTGAGAAAACCCCCTCAGGCCAGCTTTCGGTTCATATAAAGGGATTACCTTTTACGGCTAAACAACTAACAATAATACCACCAACAGTTTCATATTTTATTTTAGAATGAAGCATTATGCACTTACTGGAGGTATTGGTAGTGGTAAATCCACAGTTCTTGCCATTTTCAAAAAAATGAGGGTTCCTACTTTTTCTGCTGATGATTCTGCCAAACACGCTATGGAATATAATCCAGATGTAAAGGAAAAAATCATTACTATTTTTGGAGATTCGGTCTATAAAGGCAACGTTCCAAATCGAGTACTACTTGCAAATCAGGTTTTTAATGACAAAGCAAAGCTAGAGGCGTTAAATGCTGTGGTGCATCCCGCTGTAAAAGCAGCATATGCACAATGGCAAAATGAGCAAGATGCGCCCTACACTATGTATGAGTTTCCAATTGTTTTTGAATTAGATGCTCAAAATCGTTTTGATGGTGTTATTTTAGTGACTGCACCCGAAAAGGAACGCATTAGACGTGTGCAAAATCGCGATAAAATAAGTGAAGATGCTGTGCGGGCACGCATGTTAAATCAATGGACTGACGAGCAAAAAATGCCCTTTGCTGATTTTGTTATTGAAAATATAGACCTTAGCAGCACAGCATCGCAAGTGAATGCACTGCATCAACACTTGCTGAAACAGGATTAAGGATGAAAAAAAATCTTTTTGCAGTACTGATTGTTTTTATGGGACTATCCTTATTAGGTACAATCATAGTACAGACATTTTGGATTCAGACCAACTTAAACAATCGAGATCGCCAGTTTTCACTTAGTGTAAACAATGCTTTAACATCTGTTTCAGAGCAAATCAAAGAACGAGAATTACGCGACTATATTACCGCTACCCAAAAATTGATGGACAGTATTGGCTCACCAAAAGAATCCCAGCTTACAGACGTTTTTCAATACATTGATCGCACCACAGAAGAGAATAAAACATTGTTGGTATCAAGGGGTATCATTGAAGACACTTATGGCATTTTTCCTGACTTATATGACTCAGCTTCCACAGACTCAACCCCAATTTTAGATTACCGAAGCATAAAGGCAACTACCGTTTTAGAGGAAGATGTAGAGGGCATCATAAACCGCATGTCATCATTGGAGCGTATGCAGCGCATTGAGCGTTTAACTTCGATGGATAAAGCCAAGTACGAAAGTATTTTTATGGATATTGCATCAAACAAACCTATAGAAAAACGTGTCAGTACTTTTGAATTAGAACTTTTACTGGGACAAGAATTATTGCTTCGTGATATTGATGCAAGCTTTGAATTTCGGGTTTTTGAAGGAAATCGAATGTCTGGTCTTGGAACGGATTTATTTCTTCAAAACAGTAATAAAACCAATTACAAAACACCACTTTTTGTTGATGTAAATGGCGAGAGTAACTATGAATTGCGTCTCATTTTTCCTGAAAAGAATGCATTTTTGCGCTCCTCTGTTATGAGTTCTATTACGCTTTCTGTATTTTTTACGCTGATTTTAATTGGCGTTTTTACGATAACCTTGACTCAAGCGTTTAAACAAAAGAAAATCTCGGATATTAAATCGGACTTTATCAACAATATGACCCATGAGTTTAAGACGCCAATTGCCACTATCCAGTTGGCGTTGGACGCACTTGGCACCCCTGCCATTGCCAAACAACCTAATAGGGTCACGCAATATTTGGGGCTTATTCGGGACGAAAGTAGGCGTATGAATACACAAGTGGAAAATGTGTTGCAAATTTCCAGACTGGATAGAAAAGAGCTTGAACTTACCACTTCCGAAATTGATCCACATACTCCCATCAAGACCGCTATTGAACACGTTCGTTTACTTATAGACCAAAATGAGGGAACACTTCTCACTTCCTTTGACCCAATGCAAGTAAAACTTCCCATGTCCGAGTCACATATGACAAACGTTTGGGTGAACTTACTTGAAAATGCGATTAAATATTCTAAAGACCAACTTGAAATTTTTGTTTCTACAACTATTTCTGAAGATGCCTTCGTTGTGGAAATTCAAGATAAAGGAATTGGCATGAGTGGAAGTGTGCGAAGACAGGTGTTTGATCGTTTTTACAGAGAAGAATCTGGTAATATTCATACTGTAAAAGGTCATGGACTTGGATTGTCTTACGTAAAGCGTATTGTGGAGCTGCATAATGGCACGATTTCTGTGAAAAGTCAACTCAAAAAAGGAAGTACCTTTACGGTGCGTTTTCCACTAAAACATACATTATGATAGCTCTTAAGAAAAAAGTTCTTTTGGTTGAGGATGATCAGAATTTTGGTGCCATACTTCGAGATTATTTAGAGCTAAATGACTTTGAGGTTGTTCTAGCAAGAAATGGAGTAGAGGGTGGCGAAAAATTTAACAAAGAAGAATTTGCCATTTGTTTGCTAGACGTCATGATGCCATATAAAGATGGCTTCACTTTGGCTAAAGAAATTCGCAAGGTTAATAGCGCGGTTCCCATCATTTTTCTAACTGCCAAATCGATGAAAGAAGATGTGGTAAAGGGATATAATTTGGGTGCAGACGATTACCTCACAAAGCCGTTTGACTCTGATGTATTGCTACTAAAAATGAGGGCAATGTTTCAGCGTATGGAACAAAATGTGGTTAATCTTGATAAGGCAAAACACCTGTTTACTATTGGTAAATTTGATTTTAACGCCAAACTACGAGAACTTTCCTATGATGCTGGTCCGCCTGTAAAACTATCCCCAAAAGAAGGCGCGCTTTTGCAATTATTGGCGCTGCATCAAAACGACTTGATGCCTAGAGAATTGGCACTTAAGAAAATTTGGAAAGAAGACACTTACTTTACCTCTCGCTCCATGGACGTTTATATTGCCAAGCTACGCAAACACCTCAAAGCCGATCCTATAATTCAAATTAGTAACATTCACGGTAAGGGGTTTCGCATGACGGTTGATTAGATTGCCCGAGGATGAAATCGTGTAATGGCTTCCTTTAAGTGTCGTTGACTCATATGAATGTAACGCTCTGTCGTGGTAATACTTGCATGTCCCATCATATGTTGAACCAGTTGTATGTCTGCGCCATTTTCTACCAGATGTGTGGCATAGGAATGACGTAGTGTGTGAGGACTTATTTTTTTGTTGATTTCCGCACGAAGTGCAGCATTTTTGACAATTGTAAATACCATATTTCTAGTGAGCTCCTTTCCTCTGTTATTTAAAAACAGCCTATCTTCAAACCCTTTTGATGCCATTTGTCCTTTTAGTTTGTGTTCATCTATAAGTTTTGAGGTGCTTTCTGCCACGGGCACCCACCGCATTTTATCTCCTTTTCCACGAATACGAATCAATCCTTTTTCAAAAAATAAATCTGATTTATTGAGTCGCGTAAGTTCGCTTACCCGTAGTCCGCAACTATAAAGTAGCTCCAGCATACACCGGTTTCTATACGCATGTTTGCTTTTGATGTCAATCCCTGCGATGAGAGCGTCCACCTCTTGTGTTGATAATGTATCAGGAAACGTTTTGCGAATTTTTGGCAATTCTAAAAGTTGTGTTGGATTATCATTTCGATACCCTTCAAGTTGTAAAAACAAAAAAAAGCGCTTAATTCCGGAAACAATTCTAGACTGTGTTGGAGGCTGTACCTCTTTTGAGAGCTGAAACACAAAGTCCTTAAGTGTGTCTGCATGCAATAATACAGGAGTGTTTTTTCTTTTTAACGATTCGCAATAGCGCGCCAGCCGGCTTACATCAAATTGATAGCTTTCTATAGTGTTATCTGAAAGCCCTTGCTCTAAACGGAGGTAAAAAGAATAGGCATCAATAGCTTTTTTCCATTTCATTTTTAAAATTAACTATTTTTTGGTTTGCGCGATAAAAATTAACAACTCATAGAAATTCAAAGTATGGAAACTATTTTTTTAATCAAAGGCTCATTTTTAAGTTGTGCCCATGTTTTCTTTAATACAATCGGATGGATTCACAAGAGTTTCTTAGTTTTGAGCAAAATTTAGCATGCAGCTGACAATTATTAACGGACCAAATTTAAACTTATTGGGCAAGCGCGAACCTGAAATCTATGGTGCGCAAGGGTTTGAAGCTTATTTAGAAACGCTTAAAGAACGTTTTCCTGGTTGCACGTTTTCCTATATTCAATCTAATATTGAGGGAGAACTAATTGACGCATTGCATAAACATGGTTTTTCTGGCGATGGTATTATCCTCAACGCGGGTGCTTATACGCATACTTCTATTGGTATTGGCGATGCCATAAAAGCTATTGAAACACCTGTGGTAGAGGTGCATATTTCTAATACGTTTTCTCGTGAAGATTTTCGCCACACTTCTTTTATTACGCCCAATGCTAAGGGCTTAATTCTCGGTTTTGGCTTGGATGTATACCGTTTGGCTATAGAGAGTTTTACCACTAATTAATTACACTGGCCTGTGGCGCTTTCCTTTTGACAGCGCCCTGTTAATAAACCAATCCAATAATTTGTCCGGTAAATAGTTTGCAAATATTTTAAAAATAAAGGCATTTTTGTGAACGATATAGCGTGTTTTGGGATGTTTTTTGGTAACACATTTTAGAATTACATCAGAAGTACGCGATACAGGAAAGGCATTTTTTTCAGTATTTTCAATGATTTTATTGGCATTTTGTAAGATGTCGTAGTAGTCTGTGTCTACAAATTGCTCCATGCTGTTTAGGTTCTTGCCCCATATTTTTGTCTTAATTGGTCCGGGTTCTATCGCTATTACTTTTATACCATAACGCCGCAATTCCCTTCTGTAAACATCTGTCATGCTTTCCAAAGCATGCTTTGAGATTGAATAAACGCCATTAAAAGGGACACTTAATAACCCAGATATAGAGCTGATGTTAATAATTCTTCCCGGCTTTCCTTTAAAATCAGTTGCGGTGCCAAGTAGGGGTAAGAAAGTATTAGTGATGCGTCTTACAGACTTTAGATTGATGTCCATCTGTTTTTCGAAATCTTCTTCATTAACAAATTGTAATGGCCCGGGAACAGCAATACCCGCATTGTTGATAAGCGCATCTATGCGGTCGCATTCTTCAAAAACAAGCTTAGCAGCTTGGGTTGCAGCAGCTTGATCCTGTACGTCAAAAATGAGTGGGGTAAAGCGTTGTGGGTATGCTTTGGTAAGTAATTTGGCATCTGCTTTTTTACGAACACTACCGTAGATGTGATAACCTTTTTGGTGTAGTAACCCAAGGGCATCGCGCCCAATCCCTGTGGAAACTCCTGTGATTACAATATGCTTTCCCATTTAAAGATCTTTTTTATATGTAAAACAATATTTAGCCATTGATAACTTTTTTCACTTGATGTTCCGTATGCTCTAAATAGTCATTTATTAAAGAAATAAGGTTTGTAGTTTTTTGATTTGGTAGCCTAGCATTAATTTGTAAGGTTTTTTCGGTCTGTTGATTTATAACATGGATAATCTGTCTGTTTAGACCTACCCACAGCATGGTCAGATCTTTTGTTTCAGCTCCTTGGTAATCATTAATTAGAACCATATCATCTACTTCATAATCAATAATTTGATATGTTTTTGGTTTTATATGAATTTCAGTAAACCGTATTAAGTTATATTTTGCGGAATCAATTAGATGGCCTAAAGTCTCTTTTTTAGACCACTGTGTTGGTTTTGGTTTTGCTGCTAAATTTTGCTGATCTGTTTTAGTGAAATAATCTTCACCAATAGAAATAAGTTGGTTAAGTCGCGATACAGTGCAGTTCATTATAGTAGGATTTTTGGGTTAAGAATTTAAAGATACAAAAAATAAAAAAGCAACCTAATGGTTGCTTTTATTACAGATGAATTACCTCGTCGTAGGCATCTGCTACGGCTTCCATCATGGCCTCGCTCATGGTTGGATGCGGATGCACTGCTTTGAGAACTTCGTGTCCAGTGGTTTCTAATTTGCGTCCTAATACTGCTTCTGCTATCATATCGGTAACTCCAGCACCAATCATATGACAGCCAAGCCACTCACCATATTTAGCATCAAAAATTACTTTTATAAAACCGTCGGTAGTGCCGCCCGCCTGCGCTTTACCTGAAGCGGAAAACGGAAATTTACCTACCTTAATTTCATAGCCCTGTTCTTTAGCTTGTGCTTCCGTAAGTCCCACAGAAGCAATTTCTGGACTGCTGTACGTACAACCCGGAATATTGCCGTAGTCTAGTGCCTCGACGTGCTGACCAGCAATTTTTTCTACACATAAAATACCTTCAGCAGATGCCACGTGCGCCAACGCCTGACCTGCGGTAACGTCGCCAATAGCATAGTATCCGGGAATGTTGGTTTGATAAAAATCGTTTACTAGAATTTTGTCTTTATCTGTTGCAATACCAACAACTTCTAGACCAATGTTTTCTATGTTGGTTTTGATGCCAACGGCAGATAGTACAATATCAGCTTTGATTTCTTCTTCCCCTTTTTTGGTTTTTACGGTAGCCTTAACTCCTTTTCCAGAAGTATCAACCGAGGTTACCTCAGCATCTGTTAAAACGTTAATACCTGCTTTTTTAAACGAACGTTCCATTTGTTTTGAGATTTCTTCATCTTCGACGGGCACAATACGCGGCATATATTCTACAAGCGTAACTTCAGTACCCATGGCGTTATAGAAATAAGCAAACTCAACACCAATGGCTCCAGAGCCCACGACAATAAGTTTTTTCGGTTGATTTTCAAGCGTCATGGCTTTGCGATAGCCAATTACTTTTTCACCATCTTGCGGAAGGCTTGGAAGCTCGCGCGAACGCGCACCCGTAGCTACAATAATATGTTGTGCGGAAAGTTCTTGCTCACTGTCATCTTCGGCTTTGACATGAATTTTTTTACCCGGAAGCAACGTACCATAGCCTGAAATCACGTCAATTTTATTTTTCTTCATCAAAAACTGAACGCCTTTGCTCATGGTTTCTGCCACATTGCGACTGCGATTTACCACAGCATCAAAATCTTTGTTGTATTCTTTTACTTTAAGTCCGTAATCTTCGGCGTGTTGTAAGTATTCAAAAACTTGTGCAGATTTTATCAATGCTTTTGTAGGAATACATCCCCAATTGAGGCAGACACCTCCAAGGCTTTCTTTTTCAATTACGGCAGTTTTAAATCCTAACTGAGAAGCGCGAATAGCGGTAACATAACCACCCGGGCCGCTTCCCAAAACAATAATATCGTATTGACTCATATGCAAAAGTTTGTGTAAAAATACGAAACGATCACCTATTCTAAAATCTAATTGGCTATTTGATGTTTTTATCCTTCGCATCAAAATCTAGCGCAACAGAGTTAACACAATAACGTAAGCCCGTAGAAGTTGGGCCGTCATTAAATACATGTCCCAAATGTCCATCACAGTTGTTGCAAATAATTTCGATACGAACCATCCCAAGAGAGCTGTCTTTTTCATAGCGAATTTTTCCTTCAATAGCATTATCAAAACTTGGCCAACCGCAATCACTTTTAAATTTTGATGAGCTATCAAAAAGGGGTTCCTTACAGGCCATACAGGCATATGTTCCTTTTTCAAAGTGGAGATTATATTCACCTGTGTGTGGATATTCTGTGCCTTTTTCGCGCAAAATGCGAAAAGCTTCAGGGCTTAGTTTGTCTTTCCAAAAAGCGTCTGTCTTTTTCATATCAGCGGGTGTTTTTGAGGTTTTCATTATAGACTTTTGTCCACAAGCATTTAGCGCTAGAGATAAGCAACTTAGAATTAAAAAAAATGTTTTCATGATTGCTGAATAAAAGATTTGATGTGTTGCAATACATTTTCATCACGAAGAATTCTGCGGTGTCCAAGCCCTTTAGTTTTAATCAATGTAGCATTTGGGTGATGCTTTGCAATATTGTCTGCACACATCACAGGAACGTCATAGTCATTTTCATCGTGAAGGATAAGCGTTGGTATTTGGATTTTCTTCACGGCAACAAATGGTGAGTAATTACCAATTTTAACGGATAGTTTTTTTTCAAAGTATCTTGTCATGCGGTCTGAGATTATTTGTTGTAATCCAAGCGACAAAATATAGTTGTCAAAAATCTTGCGCATGTTGTCTGCAGCTCCAATAGTTATAATTTTTTTAACACTATTAGGGGATTTACAATAGTTGTATATAGCCATTGCTCCAAACGAATGTCCAATGAGATAATCAAAACCATTAATTGACTTATCTAAAAACGAAATCGTGGCAATCATTTGTAAGATATTGGTTGTTTTCCCAGAGGATTTTCCATGCGCGGGAGCATCATAGGTAACCACATGATATCCTTCGTTGTGAAGTAATTCTGCAATATTATAAAGCTGTGTTCCTCTTCCACTCCAGCCATGTATCAAAAGTACTTTTTCACCAGAATTTTCCCATGTATATGTTTTAATTTCTCTATTAATATCAGCAATAAATACTTTTTTTTGCAGGCAAAAATTTAGAGCTTTTTGTTCCTTTTCAGGGAGTTTAAATTTTAACGGTTTCGAAAAAATATATGCTGCGACACGCATCGCTAAATAGGGAGAAATACGCTCCAATATCTTAAATGATAACTGTAACCAAATGGGAATGGCAAATCCCTGATGATGTTTTTTTTTCTTTTCCATTATACAACAAAGGTAATACTCTTAACTTTCTTGTTTTAAAACATTTTTTTGTTTATTTGAATAAACAAACTACATGCCATCACACAAAAAAGGGGACAAAAGGCTTCTACGCGCTTGGGCCTCGTACGATTGGGCAAATTCTGTTTATTTCCTAGTTATTTCCTCGGCTATTTTTCCGCTTTACTACGGTTACATTTGTGCTGATGAGCCACATTTGGAAGTGTTTGGCATGTTTTTTAAAAACACTGCTCTTATAAGTTATGTAACAGCCCTAGCCTTTATGTTTATTACAATTTGGTCCCCCATACTCTCTGGAATTGCTGACTACATGGGTAATAAAAAGCGTTTTATGCAGTTTTATTGTTATTTGGGTTCTGCTGCATGCATTGGATTGTATTGGTTTGAAATTGACAACCTATACTGGGGCTTATTGTTTTATTTTTTAGCACTGGTTGGCGCTTGGTCAAGTTTGGTTTTTTACAACTCATACCTCCCAGATATTGCCTACCCAGAACAACACAATAAAATCAGTGCTCGTGGCTTTGCATTAGGCTATATTGGGAGTGTGTTGTTACTACTTATTAATCTCTTTATGGTCCTAAAGCCAGAATGGTTTGACATTACAGCCGAAGGTGGAGAGGCATCAATAAAAGCTATGCGTTATTCTTTTGTCACGGTGGGGATATGGTGGTTTGGTTTCAGCCATATTGCATTCTATCATTTACCACCTGGGTTTAAAGACAAGATTTACACTAAAGATATATTCTTTAATGGTTATCGAGAACTTAAAACAGTTTGGAAGAGCCTCCGAAATCTCAGTCAATTAAAACGCTATTTGGGTGCTTTTTTTGTGTTTAGTATGGCTTTGCAAACAGTAATGATTGTGGCTGCATATTTTGGTGAACAGGAAATTTCTTGGTCAGGGCAGGAGAAAACAATGGGGCTTATCATCAGTATATTACTCATTCAAATCATTGCTATTTTTGGCGCCTTGCTTTCCTCTAAGCTTGCCAATAAATGGGGTAACATCAAAACCCTAATACTGTTAAATTCCATCTGGGTAGCCTTGTGTGTAAGTGCTTATTTTATATACGAACCCATTGAGTTTTATATAGTAGCTGGTTTTGTAGGGCTTTGCATGGGCGGCATACAATCGGTGGCACGTTCTACATACTCCCAACTTATTCCCATCACACTTGATACAACTTCTTATTTTAGTTTTTATGACGTTGCAGAAAAAGTTGGGATTGTTATTGGAATGTTAATGTATGCTACCGTTGATCAGATTACAGGAAGCATGCGAAGTGCAATTTTATTTTTTATTGCATTCTTTCTATTTGGAGCCATATTGCTCATTCGTTTAGAGCGTACCAACAAGCAGTCACTGTAACACCCATTTATTTTTTGGTGACATCACCAAAGCCAATTATTTTCTTCTCTATTTTAATTACAGACTCGTTGATTTCAATGTCTCCAGAACCTATAATTTTGGCATCTAATTTTTCTTTGGCTTGGAATTTTATGTCCCCTGAGCCAACTACTTTTCCTTTGCAGATATTAACAAAAAGTTCATCCCCGTCAATATCGCCCGAGCCAGTTACGATGGCTTCAAAGTAATCCGCTTTCCCTGTAACATTAATGTCTCCAGAACCATTCACAGTGGCTGTTACGTCAGTTGCTTTTAGGTCAACATCCATATCACCAGACCCATTTACTTGAAGCTTTATTTTGTTCCCATTTAACGTTACTTTACCCTCAATTTCTCCAGAGCCATTAATCGCAAGTTTATGTACATCTTTGACTGGAACGGTAATCAAGATGTTTTTTCCAATTGAAGGGCGTAATTCAGTGCGGTCTTTAATCTTTATTTTTAATGCATCGTTTTTAACGCTAATTTCTATGTACTCGAGAAAATTCTCTTCCGCTTTAAGTGTAATTTTCCCTTCTTTTCCATCCACTAAAACAACATCAATATTACCGTTTACATGAACTTCATCATATGCGGCTACATCACGGTTTTCCGTGACTACGTTTCCGTTTCCTTTGATTTTTTCCCATTGGGCGTGCGTGGGAATAGAGAAAACAACAAGAAGTGTGGAAATTAAAATATGTATAGGTTTCATATGTATTTTGGATTAATGTTGTTATAACGATTATTATCATAATTTTATTACAATGGCACGACGTTTGAAACATATTAATTATGTAATAAATTGCTTTAATTGCAACTGCTTATAAAGAACAAGCAGACAAAATGACACACCAATAGACTATGTCAGAAACAAAAATTTTATCCCTCGAAAACCTTTTGCCACAAGATTTGGAAGATGAGGCGGATTTAATTCCGCTTATGACTACCGACGATGAAGAAGCCATTCAGAAGGAGCCTGTTCCAGAAGAGTTGCCCATACTTCCGTTAAAAAATACGGTGCTATTTCCAGGTGTAGTCATTCCAATCACCGCAAGTCGAGACAGGTCTATTAAATTAATTAAGGCGGTGAATAATGGTAATAAACTGCTAGGTGTAGTTTCACAACAAAGGGGAGAGACCAAATCACCCTCTCCAGATGAATTGTATCGGAAAGGAACCTTGGCTAAGGTTTTACGTGTGCTTAAAATGCCAGATGGTAATACAACGATTATTCTACAAGGTATAAAAAGATTTGAAACACTTGAGTACGTTACAGAACACCCTTACTTGATCGCCAAAGTAGGAAGTTTAGAAGAAATTCGTCCAGAAGATAACGACCCCAATTTTTCAGCAATTATTGATTCTATCCGAGAGTTGGCTTTAAAAATTATTGCACAAAATCCTGAAATTCCCTCAGAGGCTTCCTTTGCTATCAAAAACATTCAAAGCAGTGCGTTTTTAGTCAATTTTGTTTCGTCTAATATGGACATGACAGTTGCTGGAAAACAAGAAATCTTGGAACAAGATAAACTGGAGCAACGCGCACTAATGTGTTTAAAGCAAATGAATGTTGAGTACCAAAAACTATCGCTCAAGAACGACATTCAAACCAAAGTACGCAACGATTTAGATCAACAACAACGAGAATATTTTTTACACCAACAAATGAAAACTATTCAAGAAGAATTGGGAGGTGTATCGTATGATGAAGAAGTACAAGAGATGCGTAATCGCTCTAAAACAAAAGCTTGGGATGAAAAGGTTGCTAAACATTTTGAAAAGGAGTTGGCAAAACTTGAGCGTATGAGCCCTCAAGTGGCTGAATATTCTGTCCAACGAAACTACTTGGATTTATATTTAGATTTACCTTGGAACACGTTTTCACAAGACTCATTTGACTTAAATCGTGCACAAAAAATATTAGACCGCGACCATTTTGGACTTGACAAAGTCAAGCAACGCATTATTGAACACCTAGCAGTTCTAAAACTCCGCAACGATATGAAATCACCGATTTTGTGTTTGGTAGGACCTCCAGGAGTAGGAAAAACATCGCTAGGAAAATCTATTGCTGAGGCACTGGGTAGAAAATATGTGCGAATGTCTTTAGGAGGTATGCGTGACGAGGCAGAGATTCGTGGACACCGTAAAACTTATATAGGTGCTATGCCTGGTCGTGTGTTGCAAAACATCAAAAAAGCAACATCATCAAACCCTGTTTTTGTATTGGACGAGTTGGATAAGCTTGCAGAGAGTGCCCATGGTGATCCATCATCTGCTATGCTTGAAGTACTGGACCCCGAGCAAAACACTACTTTTTACGACAATTACTTGGAAACGGGTTATGACTTATCTAAAGTAATGTTTATTGCTACTGCAAACTCTTTATCCACCATACAACCAGCCCTTCGGGATCGTATGGAAATAATTGAAGTTTCAGGCTATACATTAGAAGAAAAAGTGCAAATCGGATTACGCTATTTATTGCCACAGCAAGTTGCTGAGCACGGATTAAAAAAAACAGCTATTAAGCTTCCCAAGGCTACCATGCAGCATTTGGTTGCAGGCTATACGCGCGAGTCAGGAGTACGTGGTTTGGATAAACAAATTGCCAAAGTTGTACGTCATTACGCTATGCTAGAGGCAAAAGAAACACCACGTGAACCCAAACTTGAAATAGCTGAGTTAGAACCTATTTTGGGTCCAGCAAAACTCCTTCGTGATTCATACGAAAACAATAATGTCGCAGGTGTGGTTACAGGCTTGGCGTGGACTAGAGTAGGAGGTGATATTTTGTTTATTGAGTCTTCAATTAGTAAAGGAAATGGCGCACTTTCCATTACAGGTAATCTGGGTAAAGTAATGAAAGAATCAGCGACTATATCCTTGCAATATATCAAGGCACATGCCGACGAATTAGGCATTGCTAATGACTTTTTTGGAAAACATAATTTCCACATCCATGTACCTGAAGGTGCCACACCGAAAGATGGGCCAAGCGCAGGAATTTCAATGATAACATCCTTGGTGTCGAGTATTTTACAACGAAAAGTAAAAAAACGTATTGCCATGACGGGTGAAATTACACTTCGTGGAAAAGTATTGCCTGTGGGGGGGATAAAGGAAAAGATTTTGGCTGCAAAACGCGCCAATATCAAAGAAATTATTTTAAGTTATAAAAACCAGGCGGATATTGGCGAAATTCCTGACCTTTACCTAAAAGGGTTACAATTTCATTATGTCACTTCTATTGATGAAGTATTAAAAATTGCCATTACTAAGCAACGTGTTTCGGGTACGAAAAAACCTTAAATTACGTTTTTAGTACAAATGAAGGAGGTCTTAGTTTGCTGTTTTTTGGTTTTATTGACAACGTCAGTGTCGCAAATTGGCGGCGATGCTACCTATCGTTTTTTGGAACTTTCCACCTCGCCAAGACAATTGGCACTAGGTAATCCTGTTACTCTACAAGATTCAGATATAAGTACCACAATTGCTAACCCAGCAACTATTCGTGGAGAGCAAGGCGGTCAGTTGATGATTAATTACGAACCTTACTTTGACGGTATTCATCGAGGCACTGCCGTATATGCACATACGCTTAATCGCGCAAAAGCGCTAGTTTTTGATGTCAATTACATCCATTATGGGACTTTTGAGGGTGCCGATGCATTGGGTAATTTAACCTCAAATTTTAGTGGTAGCGAGGTGGCAATTGGATTAGCCTCTTCGCATTATTTTTTTCGTCCCAACATACACGTAGGCGCACGTGTGAGTTATATTTTGTCTAATTTGGACACCTACACTTCATCTGGCCTTTCTGCTGATGTTGGTTTGTACTATAACCCTATTGGAAAACCGTTTCGAGTGGCATTGGTCTATCAGCATTTGGGAAAGCAACTTTCTGCCTACGAAGATGTTTTCGAACCCCTTCCTGCCAACTTAACACTTGGTTTTTCTAGCGCCCTAGAGCACTTACCTCTGCGATGGCATGTGTCGTTACATCACTTAAACAAATGGCCGCTACTTTTTGATAATCCTGAAGAAGCTACTACCGACCTGAGTGGAAACAGTACCCAACAAAAATCGGGACTGGTAAAGAAAGTATTGCGTCATGCCACTTTTGGTGTGGAAGTATTCCCGGAGGGCTTGTTTTCCATTCGTTTGGGCTATCACGCACAGCGTGCCGCAGAATTACGTATTTTAGAAGTGCGTAATTTTTCGGGGTTGTCATTTGGTGTGGGCATGCAATTACGTCGATTGCGATTTCAATTAAGTCACGCCAGGTATAACGTGGCTGGAAACCGTACCTTTTTGGGACTAACCTTTGAGTCAAAACAATGAATAAACCATTTGTCATTGCCATAGACGGCGCATCTTCAACTGGAAAAAGCACTTTAGCCAAAGGATTGGCACAGGCATTGAATTTTATTTATGTCGATTCGGGTGCCATGTACCGTGGGGTAACCTTATTTGCACAGCAACATGGCTGGCTTAGCCCGACTCATTTTGATAGGGAAACCCTAGTAGCTCATTTGGACGTTATTCAATTGACGTTCAAAAACAACAAACTATTACTCAATGGTACATATGCCAGCAACGAAATTAGAAGTATGACTGTTTCAAACGCTGTAAGCCAGGTTGCAGAAGTTTCTGCTATCCGGTCTTTTTTGGTGGCGCAACAACGCGCTATTGGCGCACAACATAATGTTGTTATGGACGGACGTGACATCGGCACGGTGGTTTTTCCTAACGCCGACGTAAAATTGTTTTTGACTGCTGATGCGAATATCCGTGCGCAACGCCGCTACGATGAACTTAAAGGCACTGACCCAAGCGTTACGTTTAATGCTGTTTTGGAAAATATTACCCAACGCGACCATTTAGATAGCACACGTGCTGACTCTCCGTTGGTGCAAGCAGCAGATGCAATTGCTATTAACGCTGCCGAATTTAGCATTAAAGCCCTACAATCCCATGTGTTGGCGTTGGTGAAAAAACGAATGAGAATTTAGTTTTTCTGGTAACCTTTTGCCTATATACATAAAAATAGTACATTTGCGCACCTCATTAGAAGCGCTTTAGAGTAATATTGAGAGAAAATAAAAATTAACCCTTCTGTACAGCAGCGCTTTTTACTCAGCTTGCAGAATACAAATATCCGCAGCATGGCTGACGAAAATCAACCCATAGAAGAAGCAACGGAAGAAGTTGTTCCTACCCAAAACACTACTGAAGAAGCTAAACCTGAATTAGTGGAAACCCCACAAGATGATAATAAACCAAACGTTTCTCCCGACGAATTTTTAGCCAATTTTGACTGGCAAAACTACGAAGAGGGTATTGAAGCCGTTGAAGACGGTATGTTAAAAGAGTTTGAAAAACTCGTAGCTGAAAATTTTGTTGATACGCAAGGATCTGATGTTGTTCATGGAAAAGTAATTCACATGACGGACCGCGAGGCAATTATTGACATTAACGCCAAATCTGAAGGAGTAATTTCACTTAACGAATTTCGCTACAACCCTGACCTAAAAGTAGGCGATATGGTGGAAGTAATGATTGATACCCGCGAGGATAAAACGGGACAACTTATTTTGTCGCACCGCAAGGCGCGTACCATCATGGCTTGGGATCGTGTAAATGCTGCCCATGACAGTCAAGAAGTGGTAACAGGATTTGTAAAGTGCCGCACCAAAGGAGGAATGATTGTAGATGTATTTGGTATTGAGGCATTTCTTCCAGGCTCACAAATTGATGTAAAGCCTATTCGTGACTACGACCAGTATGTAAATAAAAACATGGAATTTAAGATTGTAAAAATCAACCATGAATTTAAAAACGTAGTAGTATCGCACAAAGCACTTATTGAGGCTGATATCGAAGTGCAAAAGAAAGAAATTATTGCGCAGCTTGAAAAAGGTCAAGTACTTGAAGGAACGGTGAAAAATATCACATCATATGGCGTATTCATTGACCTAGGTGGCGTTGACGGTTTGGTCCACATTACCGATTTATCGTGGAACCGTATCAACCACCCAAGTGAAATTTTGGAAGTAGAGCAGCAGCTTAATGTTGTAATTCTTGATTTCGATGATGACAAGTCTCGTATTCAATTAGGTGTAAAACAACTTACACAACACCCGTGGGAAGCTATTGGCGACACCATGAAAGAAGGTGATCCTATCAAGGGTAAAGTAACTGTTATTGCTGATTATGGTGCATTTGTTGAGGTGGCACCTGGTGTCGAGGGGCTTGTTCACGTTTCTGAAATGTCTTGGAGTACGCATTTGCGCTCTGCACAAGATTTTGTGAAAGTGGGCGATGAAGTCGAAACGGTTATTTTAAACCTTGATCTTGAGGAACGTAAAATGTCTTTGGGAATCAAACAATTAACGCAAGACCCATGGACAGACATTACCATCAAATACCCATTGGGGTCTAAGCATACAGGTATGGTGCGCAACTACACAAATTTTGGTGTGTTTGTAGAACTTGAGGAGGGTATCGATGGATTAATTTATATCTCTGACCTGTCATGGACAAAGAAGGTAAAGCACCCTTCTGAGGTTGTTACTGTTGGGCAAGAGTTGGATGTAATTGTTTTAGAACTTGATGTGGAAGGGCGTAAATTAAGCCTTGGTCACAAGCAAACTACGGATAATCCTTGGGAAAAATATGCCAAGAACTATGCTGAAGGTTCTGTGCATGAACTTGCATTAACTGAAATCGTAGATAAAGGCGCTACCATTGTACTTAACGACGACATCACTGCATTTGTTCCTGGACGTCACCTAGATAAACAAGACGGTACAAAACTTTCTAAAGGCGAAACAGCAGAGTTTAAAGTAATTGAATTTAACAAAGACTTTAAGCGCGTTGTAATGTCACACGCTGCTGTTTATAAGGGAGTTGAGGCCGACAATGTTAAAACTGCTAAACGCAAAATGTCGGATAATGTAGAAAAATCGACTCTTGGAGATTTGGATGCATTGGCCGATTTAAAACGTAAGATGGGTGGCGATGCCTAGTCCAAATGTATAGAAAAAAGGGTCGTTTATCGCCCTTTTTTTATGCAATATTTTTCGCGATAAAGTTGCCTACATCACTTGTGCTATAATTACACTCTGGGAAGATTTCGGGAGTACAAACACCTTGTGCAAGTGCCAAATCAACAGCATTGGTGATAGCATTTGCTTCTTTGTCCATATCAAAATGCGTTAGCATCATTGCTGCAGAAAGAATCATAGCAATAGGATTTGCAATTCCTTTTCCAGTCCCCTGAGGAAACGAACCGTGAATAGGCTCAAAAAGTGCATGTGTTGCCCCAACAGAAGCCGAAGGCAATAATCCAATTGAACCACCAATAACACTTCCCTCATCTGATATAATATCACCAAAAAGGTTGCTAGTGAGAATTACATCAAACTGGCTAGGTGCCAAAATCATTTGCATAGCAGCATTATCCACAAACAGAAAGCGAAGGTCAACATCGCTATATTTCGCTTGATGTAACTCGCTTACTACCCTACGCCACAGTCGGGAAGATTCCAGCACATTGGCTTTGTCAATTAGCGTAAGGATATTTTTTCTTTTTCTAGCTGCAGCAAATGCTAAATGTGCAATGCGCTCAATTTCAGCTCGTGAATACTTGCATAAGTCCGATGCCGTATTTTGGTCTTTAGACAAGGTCTTTTCGCCAAAATAAATACCGCCAGTAAGTTCGCGATACATCACAAAATCAGTACCTTTTACACGCTCTTCTTTTAGTGGGGATTGATGTAAAAGGGCATTAAATGTCTTTACAGGGCGAATATTAGTAAACAATCCCAATGCCTTTCTTATGGCAAGCAACCCTTGCTCTGGCCGTACTTTTGCAGTTGGATCATTATCGTATTTTGGGTCACCAATAGCGCCAAAAAGTACGGCATCGCTTTCTAAGCTTGCTTTCAGTGTGGCTTTGGGAAGTGGCTCGCCTGTTTTGTCAATAGCAATAGCGCCCATGTCCGCATAGTTGTAGTTAAACTCGTGTCCAAATTTTTCAGCAACTGCATCTAAAACTTTTACAGCCTCCTGAACAATTTCAGGGCCAATACCATCACCAGGAAGTACCGCAATATTTTTTTTCATGCTAATTTGTTTTTACGTGATTAGGCACGTTTTTGTTCAAATGCTTCAATTGCTTCTTTTTGACTTATCAAATAATCAATATCGTCATAGCCATTTATTAAGCACATTTTTTTGTAGTCATTGATTTCAAAAGATACCACAATGTCTGCAGCATTAATACGAAGTTTTTGATCTTCTAAATCTACGATTGCCTCAATGGTGGTGTCTCGGTCTATAGCCGTAAATATAGCTTGTAAATCTTGCGGTGAAACCTGAATGGGAAGAATCCCATTGTTAAGGGCATTTCCCTTGAATATATCGGCAAAAAAGCTAGAAATGACCACTTTGAAGCCATAATCGGCAAGTGCCCAAGCAGCGTGTTCTCGACTTGAGCCACACCCAAAATTGTTTCCAGCCACCAAGATTGCACCTTTGTATTGACTTTGGTTTAGGGTAAATTCTTTTTTGATCTGTCCGTCGGTAGAAAAGCGCCAATCTCGAAATAAGTTTTCACCGAATCCTTTTCGGTCTGTAGCTTTTAAAAAGCGTGCTGGAATGATTTGGTCTGTATCAACATTTTCCACTGTTAGGGGAACCATGCTGCTCTTTAGAAGTGTAAATTTTTCCATTATAATTGACTTACATCTACAATTTTACCAGCCACTGCCGCTGCCGCTGCTGTTACTGGACTTGCCAATAATGTTCGTGCGCCTTGACCTTGACGACCCTCAAAGTTTCTGTTTGAAGTTGAAACGCAATAGGCTCCTGGGGGAATTTTATCGTCATTCATGGCTAAACAAGCCGAACAGCCAGGTTGACGTAGCTTGAAGCCAGCCGATTCAAATATTTCATCCAGACCTTCAGCTACAATTTGTTTTGCTACTTGTTGTGATCCAGGCACTATCAGTGCTGACACATCGGGAGATTTTTGTTTTCCTTTGATGTGTGCCGCTGCAGCTCTAAAGTCCTCAATTCTTGAATTGGTACAACTGCCAATAAAGACATGACTTATGGGCATATTAAGCAAATAAGTATCTGATTCAAGCCCCATATATTCTAATGATTTTACAAAACTAGCATCGTCGAAGGATGGAATTTTATCTGCAATTTTAATACCCATACCCGGATTTGTTCCGTAGGTAATCATGGGGCGTATGTCTGCTGCATCAAAGTGATGCTCTGCATCAAAAGTAGCTCCTTCATCTGTAGGTAGGGTTTTCCAATGTGCTATTTTAGCTGCTAGTGCCTCGCCTTTGGGGGCAAACTCACGTCCGCTTACATATTCAAATGTGGTTTGGTCTGGTGCAATCATGCCACCACGTGCTCCCATTTCAATGCTCATATTGCAGACCGTCATGCGACCTTCCATGCTCATTTGCTCAAAAACATTTCCTGCGAACTCTACAAAGTAACCCGTACCAGCATCTGTCCCCAATTTAGCGATGATATATAGTACAACATCTTTGGGTTCAACAGACGGATGCAATTTGCCTGAAACGACAACACGCATACTTTTGGGTTTGGTAACCAATACGCATTGACTTGCAAATACTTGTGCAACTTGACTGGTTCCAATACCAAATGCTATAGTACCAAATGCACCGTGAGTAGAGGTGTGACTATCACCACAAACCATAGTCATACCTGGCTGGGTAACACCAAGTTCAGGGCCAATAACGTGGACAATTCCTTGATAGGGGTGTCCCAATCCAAAGAGATTAACGCCATATTCCTCGCAGTTTTTGGTAAGCTGGCTTACTTGTTTGCGAGACAACGCATCTTGGATGGGCAAATGTTGGTTTTCTGTGGGCACATTGTGATCGGCAGTGGCCACCACTTGGTTGGGTCTAAAGAGTGGAATGCCTTTTTCTTCCAACACATTAAAAGCCTGCGGACTTGTTACCTCGTGTATAAGGTGTTTGTCAATGTAGAGTATGTCAGGTCCGTTCGGTATTGATGATACCACATGGCTGTCCCAAACTTTGTCAAAAAGTGTTTT
>DLPY01000059.1:0-1414 GCA_002478685.1 Flavobacteriaceae bacterium UBA7446 | reverse complement strand
TATCGTTTATTTCTTTTTTCTGGTCAGCAAAAGTTAGGAATGTTGCATATGCCAAGTCCAATTCATCTTTGGTGAGTTCAATACCAATATTTTTAGCACGGTAGGCGAGGGCAGCACGACCGCTTCTTGCTGTCAGTACAATAGATGAAGTATCAACACCCACGTCATGCGGGTTGATGATTTCATATGTTTCTCTGTTTTTGATTACACCGTCTTGGTGAATGCCAGAACTGTGCGCAAATGCATTGGCACCTACAATGGCTTTGTTGGGTTGTACAATCATGCCCATGGCGTCAGATACCATTTGACTTGTTTCAGAAAGCATTTGGGTTTGAATGTTAGTGTCAAGCCCAAGATTAGGGTGTTGGCGCATGATCATCACTACCTCTTCCAAAGAGGTATTACCTGCACGTTCACCAATACCATTAATGGTACATTCAATTTGCCGTGCACCGTTAATCACACCAGCAATGGAGTTTGCTGTGGCAAGACCAAGGTCGTTGTGGCAGTGACAAGAAATAGTCGCTTTGTGAATGGAAGGCACATGTTCCATCAAATATTTTATTTTGGCACCGTATTCTTCCGGTAAGCAATAGCCCGTGGTGTCGGGAATGTTCAAGACGGTAGCACCGGCCTTAATCATGGCCTCACAAACTTGTGCTAGATATGCATTGTCTGTTCTGCCTGCGTCTTCTGCATAGAACTCAATGTCTTCTACGTATTTCTTTGCATGCTTCACTGCTGCCACACCACGCTCAATAATTTTTTCTCGCGTAGAACTAAATTTGTGTTGGATATGCGAGTCGGAAGTACCAATGCCTGTGTGGATACGTGCGCGATTGGCAGGTTTTAAGGCTTCTGCCGCCACGTCAATATCTTTTTTAACAGCTCTGGTGAGTCCGCATACAATGGCGTTACGCACTGTTTTGGCAACGTCGCTAACGGCTTCAAAATCTCCGGGAGAAGAAATGGGAAAGCCTGCCTCTATGATATCAACACCAAGTTCATCAAGGCGTTTTGCCAGAATAAGCTTTTCTGCTTTATTAAGCTTACAGCCTGGAACCTGCTCTCCGTCTCGTAAAGTGGTGTCAAAAATTTGAACGTACTCTTGTTTCATACAAAAAGGCGTTAAAAACAAAAGTAACCAATTTTATATTTTTACATAACAGAAAATGGGTTTTAATATTTAGGGCTTATTTGGCGATGCCAATATCTGTTTTGGATTTTGTTTTTACAGCATTGGAATTGAGCGTTGGCAAAAATCTAAAGTGCTAAAATGTGCTGTTGGTATGAAACATATCGGGTTTGGTATATGAAAAGTAGCAGAGTAAAAACGCTAAATTTTCAGTTTTAAATAAAGATAGCAGAAAAGAACCAAACTTTGGTTTGGCACTTAACTGCTATTTTTTTTATA
>DLPY01000057.1:60875-74458 GCA_002478685.1 Flavobacteriaceae bacterium UBA7446 | reverse complement strand
TTGGTCGTGGTTAGATTCGCTTTATTTTTCCGTCATTACACTTACCAAAATTACTTATAAGAATTTTTCACCCCAAACCGATTTGGGTAAGCTTTTCACAATAGCTTACATCATTTTCAGCGTGGCGTTGATTTTGGGATTTGTAAACACTTTATTTTTACATTATAAGGAAAAAACGCTAAAAAAACTAAACAACAAAAGTACTCCGATTAATGACCTTGCTTTTTGATATTTTTGAGCCCAAACTTCCTGATGCTACCATTAAGTATTACCCAAATTTTTTATCAAAAGAAGTTGCAGACGCATATTTTTTAGAACTGCAAGATACTATACCATGGCAAAACGATCCGATTACCCTTTTTGGCAAATCCTTCCCTCAACCGCGCATGACTTCGTTACATGGGCACACTATTGATCCATACGGCTATTCTGGTATTTTAATGCATCCTAAACCGATGAACCAATCGCTGTTAAACATCGAATCAAAAATTAAACCCTATTGCGCTAAAAATTTTACTACCGTTCTACTAAATTTATACCGTACAGGAAAAGACAGTAACGGTTGGCACGCTGATGACGAACCAGAATTAGGCACAAATCCTGTAATTGCTTCAGTGAGTTTGGGTGCAGAACGCTATTTTCACCTCAAGCACAAACACGATAAAACCCAACGGCTAAAGTTTGCTTTGGCTCATGGGAGTTTACTACTTATGGAAGGTACTACGCAACACTTTTGGAAGCATCAAATTGCTAAAACTACCAGATCAATCGGACCACGTATTAACCTAACATTCAGAAAAGTGCTTACAGCGCATTGATTTTTTCGATAAGCGAATTGCCTTTTTCGGCAAGCTCATCTTGAATTGCTCGAAAGTGGGCTTTTTTATTCCTAATGTCTTTTTGGTGAATTTTAGCGCTAAGGGTATCGTAGGCGCTTATTGCCTCGTCAACAATAACCGCCGAAGGCTTCTTGTCGGCATCAGGATTAGCTTTTTCCCAATCTAATGTCATTTCAATAATTTCTCCCAATACGTGGTTAATATCTTTCTTTAAGTCGCGAATTTTTGCCATAAAAGTCCATTTAGTTTGGTCCCGAAAACTGAACGTAGTTCCTAGGGGTTTCATACAAAGTTATTGATAAATCGTTTTTTTGGGTAATATGTGGTCGTAGCTTTTCCCAAATCACTACTGAAATATTTTCAGCAGTAGGAATGAGTGATGAAAATTCAGGGACTTGCTCATTTAAGTTTTTGTGGTCAAACGCATCTTCTATGTGTGTTTTGATCAATTCTTTCAGCTCTTTCATGTCTATCACATAGCCTGTCTCTGGATCGATTTCTCCCTTTACAGACACAATAAGCTCGTAGTTATGTCCGTGAAAATACGGGTTATTGCATTTGTCAAAAACAGCTTCATTTTGGGCATTACTCCAGTCTTTTCTATAAAGGCGGTGGGCGGCATTAAAATGTGCCTTACGACTTACTGTTACTTTATTCATTTCAATTTTATTTGTTCGTAAAACTTCTCAAAAATAATAATAAACCAAACAGTGTAATTTTCAGGCTGATTTTGAATATTTTCACGGACGGCATTGACAGGCATCCATCTCCAATCAGCTACCTCCTCTATGTTAATGTCAGGGGTGTCATTAAATTGTCCAATCATGATGTGGTCTAACTCGTGTTCGGTAAGTCCATTGTCAAAAGGGGCTTTGTAAATAAAAGAGGTTACCTCACGTAAATCGGTAACAAATCCCATTTCTTCTTTCAAACGCCGCTTACCAGCTGCGATATTGGTTTCCCCATCACGCTGGTGACTACAACAGGTATTGGTCCATAAGCCAGGAGAATGATATTTATGAAATGCTCGTTGCTGGAGCATTAATTCACCTTTATCATTTAGAATAAAAACAGAAAAAGCACGATGCAGTACACCTTTTTCATGGGCTTCCATCTTGGGCATCAACCCAATGGGCTGATCATTAGTGTCAACTAAAATTACCTGTTCCTCCATATAAAAATTAAAAGTACAAAAAATGCAATGGTAAAGCGGTAGTTTATTAAATGAACGTATTTTTACCACCATGAGTTTTTTGGAAGAAATCGCACGCCGACGTACATTTGGTATTATTTCCCACCCCGATGCAGGTAAAACTACACTTACGGAAAAGTTTTTACTGTTCGGAGGTGCCATTCAAGAAGCAGGTGCAGTTAAATCTAATAAAATCAAAAAGGCTGCTACTAGTGACTTTATGGAAATTGAACGTCAAAGGGGTATTTCGGTAGCTACATCCGTTTTGGCCTTTTTGTACAAAGACAAAAAAATCAACATCCTCGACACTCCCGGTCACAAAGACTTTGCAGAGGATACATATCGTACTTTGACTGCTGTTGATAGTGTGATTGTAGTTATTGATGTTGCTAAGGGAGTTGAAGAACAAACCGAAAAGCTTGTTGAGGTATGCCGCATGCGAAACATACCTATAATTGTATTCATCAACAAGTTGGACCGCGAGGGTAAAGACGCTTTTGACTTGCTAGACGAATTAGAAAAAAAACTAGAGCTTATCACCGTACCCCTAAGCTTTCCTATTGGAATGGGCTACGACTTTCAAGGAATCTACAACCTATGGAACGAAAATATTCGCTTATTTGAAGGGGAGCAAAAAACCACCATCAGCCAGAGTAATCTTATAGAACATATAGATAGTGCAGCACTAGAAACGGCTATCGGTTCCGGCGCCAAAGAAACCTTATTGAAAGAACTAGAGTTGGTAAGAGGAGTGTACCCTAGCTTTGATCGTGAAGCATACTTAAATGGTGAACAGCACCCTGTGTTTTTTGGATCAGCATTAAACAACTTTGGTGTACAAGAGTTACTAGACTGCTTTGTTGACATAGCACCCCCTCCCAAGTCTAAAGATAGTGAGGAGCGCAACGTTGCTCCAGATGAAAAAGATTTTTCTGGTTTTGTATTTAAAATACACGCTAACATGGATCCAAAACATCGCGATCGTCTGGCTTTTATTAAAATTGTTTCTGGAACCTTTGCTCGTAATGTACCATATTTACATGTGCGCCAAAAGAAAAAGCTGAAATTTAGTAGTCCAAATGCATTTTTTGCAGACAAAAAAGAAATTGTAGATATATCTTACCCAGGCGATATTGTGGGACTCCACGACACAGGTAATTTTAAGATTGGAGATACATTAACTTCAGGTGAGCAAATTCACTTTAACGGAATTCCAAGTTTTTCGCCAGAACACTTTAGGTATATTATCAATGCAGACCCAATGAAAGCCAAGCAGTTAAACAAAGGTATCGACCAGTTGATGGATGAAGGTGTAGCTCAATTATTTACTCTGGAACTCAATGGTCGTAAAGTTGTTGGTACTGTAGGAGCACTGCAATTTGATGTAATTCAATACCGACTAGAACACGAATATGGAGCAAGTTGCACATATGAAAACCTAAATGTGCACAAAGCCTGTTGGGTCGAAGTAAATGAAGGTGGTGAAGCCGACTTTGCTGGATTTAAACAAACCAAATCTAAGTTTTTAGCAAAGGACAAACAAGGACAGTTGGTATATTTAGCTGACTCTGCATTTTCGCTGCAAATGACCCAAAGTAAATATCCTAAAGTCTTATTTCATGCAACATCAGAATTTTAATTTCAAAAAAGAATTTTTGCAATTAAATGATAGCGATTAACTCAAAAATTTAGAATTTAATTGACTGACAATGGTCTCAACTTCTCTGTTTTTAACCTTTTTTTCTAAAATCGTGGGGGAACTCTGCCTTAAATCACAGTTTTTTATTGAGCAACGTTCACATGTTAGGCCAACATCTTGAGTTTTTATGCTTTTATCTTCTAAAAATGCTAGCCTTCGAGTCAACTGCTTATTTAGTAACAATCCAATGCTTATACTTCTGTATTGATGACCCTTAAACGGATCTTTTGTAGCAGAAGTAAACACCAAATACTTTGTTTTATCACTAATGTAGTTGGAAATTTGAATATCAAATTCATGCTCTTTTTTACTTAAACTAATTTTTTCTAAGACACTTAACGAAACCCAACGTCGACAATAATGCTCGTTTGATTCATTGGCTCGTGGTGAATGTTGGTGCGATAAATGGAGCTCTTTTGTTAAATCAAATTTCTCGCTACCCGACTTGTGGGTAAATCGTAGAAAAAACAAATTATATATGCTAAATTCTTTAGCTAAAATATTAGTCAAGCGCTGATAAAAGGATTCAGGAGAAGCATTATAATTCTCCATTATTTCAATGAATACTTTTTTATCAAAATTACGTTTTTCAAAAAAGGTCTTCAATTGGGAAGTTAATCTGTCTTTTGGTATTATTAATGCTCCTGCAAAATAGGAGGCGTAAAAATTATTAAGAACCTCATCGAAAATTCTAAACTTAATCCAAGGGAACGTATATAACCTAGACTCAATATTCATAAAATTATATGCAATTTCTTTGGCATAAATGAATGTACGCTGTGCCTCGTTAATACCATTTGCTAATAATAAAGTTCTAGTTTTTGGAACAAAAACAGAACGTAAATTGACTAAGGCTTCGTCTTTGCTAAGTTCACTATCATTAATGTTATATCCGTATTCCTCGACTAAAATTTCCAATAATTCATTTGATGAAACAGGCTTAGTTAAATCTATTTGATAAGCCTTAGAAAACATTTTTACCTCATTTTCTAAATCATCAAAATAATTATTGTTGGCTTCTTGATATGAACGAACAGAAGCAAGAAAAAAACTTTCTCGGCTGAGATTATAGTTTTGAGCAATTTTAATTATTGTACTTATAAATGCGTTAACCTTAGAGGGAGCATTCGCAATGATATCAATCAAATTACTTTCCTTAATTCCAAAAATATCTAATGGTATTTCATTCAGAATATTAGACTTTAAAATCTCTCCAACTGGTGCTAGGTTTTTATCCAGTTTTAACGAAACCATTTCATCATAGGGTACATCTAATACTTCTGATAAAACAATAATTTTTTCCGGTTTTGGGTATTTTTTTCCTTTCTCAATTTCATTGAGATATGATTTGGAAAGACCAGAAAGCTTGGAAAGACCAAAAAGGGATAAATTTTTATCAATTCTTATCTGTTTAAGTTTTAGACCAAAAATTAACTTAATATAACTTTTTTCCATTTTATAAATATAATAAATAATGAGTAGACAATTTGCGAAAATATATTTTTAGCGAACGTTCGCTTGTTTTTTTAAAAACTTTGTTTTAATATTGCCTACATAATAATCTTACACATGGAACAATTAGAATATTCACGAGTTACATTTCCAGAAACGGCAAGTAATTCATATCCCGAACTACTAACAGAAGAGGCAATAAATTTTATTGCGGACTTACAAGATAATTTTAACGAGTCAAGACTGGAATTATTAAAAAATAGAAAGGAAAAACAGAAGGAATTTGACAAAGGGAAGTTTCCCTGTTTTGAAAAAGACACCAATATTATCAGAGAAAGTGAGTGGATAGCAAATGAAATACCACATGATTTACAGGACAGAAGGGTAGAAATCACAGGGCCGGTTGATAGAAAAATGGTTATAAATGCCTTAAATTCTGGAGCAAAAACGTTTATGGCAGACTTTGAAGATAGTAATTCCCCTACATGGGAAAACACTATGGAAGGACAACTAAATTTAAAAGATGCCAATAGAAAAACAATCGAATTCATCGATCCAAAAACAAGGAAACTATATGAACTAAACGACGAAACGGCAGTACTCATAGTGAGGCCTAGAGGATTACATCTAAATGAGAAACACATAAGAATAGATGACTGTGAAGCTTCTGGTAGTTTGATTGACTTTGGCCTTTATGTTTTTCACAACCATAAAATACTTAGTAAGCAAAAAACGGCACCATACTTTTATCTTCCAAAATTGGAAAATTACAAAGAGGCAAGGTGGTGGAACAATGTTTTTGAGTATACTCAAGAATACCTAGGTCTACCTATTGGAACTCTTAAAGCTACTGTATTGATAGAAACAATAACCGCGAGTTTTCAGTTAGATGAAATCATTTATGAGCTTAAAGATCATATTGTTGGGCTGAATTGTGGACGATGGGATTATATATTTTCTTACATTAAAAAATTTAGAAACAATCCAAATTTTATCGTTCCAAATCGTGATCAAGTAACAATGACATCACCGTTCATGGACGCGTATTCAAAACTTGTTATACAACGATGTCATAAACGTGGAATTTTAGCAATCGGTGGTATGGCCGCTCAAATTCCAATTAAAGATAATGTAGATGCGAATGCTGCTGCGATTGAAAAAGTCAGAAAAGATAAAGAACGTGAAGTTAAGAATGGACATGACGGAACTTGGGTTGCACATCCAAAGCTTGTAGGCGTGGCCATGAATGAGTTCAATAAATACATGCCTAAACTAAATCAACTGCATGTACGTAAAGAAGACTTAGTCGTATCCGAGCAAGAACTAATTGCCCTACCTGAGGGGACCATAACGGAAGATGGAATACGAAAAAATATAAATGTAGGAATCCTATATATTGAAGCTTGGTTAAGAGGCCATGGCGCAGTTGCACTTTATAACTTAATGGAGGATGCAGCAACTGCGGAAATATCAAGAACTCAGGTCTGGCATTGGGTAAAAAACGAAGTAAAACTCGATGATGGCAGGTACTTTACGAAAAGTTTATACCTTGAAATTTTTGAAGACGAAGTTGAAAAAATAATTCGCCAAACGGAAATAAACAATTTCAAGGAAAACAAATTTAAATTGGCAACTGCTTTATTTAATCAGCTGGTAATTTCAAATCATTTTGAAGAGTTTCTAACATTAGAAGCTTACAAGCATATTTAAATAACATTATTATAAATCAAAAATTAATTAATTATAACTTCCCAAATAAATGAAAACCCCAACACAATGTAATTTCAAAACTACTTTAGAAGTAGTTGAAAACATAAAAGAAAAATCCGGAAATAATTGGAGCAACATAAGTCCAGAAATAGCTGCTAGAATGGCAATACAAAATAAATTTAAGACTGGCTTGGATATTGCTAAACACACGGCAAGCATTATGCGTAGAGATATGAAGGAATACGATTTAAATCCTTCTAATTATACCCAATCATTAGGATGCTGGCATGGCTTTGTAGCCCAGCAAAAAATGATTGCAATAAAAAAACATCACAAAACTACTTGTGGTAAGTACCTCTATCTCTCAGGGTGGATGGTTGCTGCTCTGAGATCAGAGTTTGGACCCCTTCCTGATCAATCAATACACGAAAAAACTGCTGTGCCAAACCTCATAAAAGAGATTTACGATTTTCTGCGGCAAGCCGATGCAATCGAACTCAACGATTTATTTAGAAGATTGGAAAATGGTGAAAATGTACATGATGAAATCACAAACCACCAAACACATATTGTCCCAATTATTGCAGACATTGATGCTGGATTTGGAAATGAGGAAGCCACCTATTTATTGGCAAAAAAAATGATTGAAGCAGGCGCTTGTGCTATCCAGATTGAAAATCAAGTTTCCGACGCAAAGCAATGTGGACATCAGGATGGTAAAGTTACCGTGCCCCACGAGGACTTCATTGCAAAACTAAATGCCGTTCGTTATGCATTTTTAGAGTTAGGTGTAGATGAAGGAGTAATCGTTGCACGAACAGATTCTGAAGGGGCAGGATTAACACAAAAATTACCTGTGTCTAAAAAGCAAGGTGATTTAGCATCTAAATACTTAGATTTTATAAAAGCTAATGAGATTGACCTTGAAAACGCCAAGCAAGATGATGTCTTGCTAAAAAGAGGAGAAAAATTAGTACGTCCAGAAAGATTACCAAACGGTTTGTATAAGTTTAAAGAAGGAACAAACATAGATCGCGTAGTTTTAGACTGTATTACAAGTTTACAGAACGGTGCGGATTTATTATGGATTGAAACACCTACGCCAGATTTGAAGCAAATAGCCCATATGGTAAGTAGGATAAGAGAAGTGGTTCCTAACGCAAAATTAGTATACAACAATTCTCCTTCCTTTAATTGGACACTAAATTTTCGCAACCAAATTTATGATGAAATGACTCAGGAGGGAAGTGATATGTCTTGTTATAATAAGAATAATCTAATGGATGCTAAATATGATGGCTCTGAATTGTGCAAAAGAGCTGATGAAAAAATCAAGTCTTTTCAAAAAGAAGGAGCTGAGAAAGCTGGTATTTTTCATCACTTAATTACATTACCAACTTATCATACAACATCATTGCATATGAATGATTTATCAGAAAGCTACTTTGGAGAAGAAGGAATGCTTGGTTATGTTAGAGACGTACAAAGAAAAGAAATACGCAAAGGCGTGCAGTGCGTTAAACACCAGAGAATGGCAGGTTCTGACCTCGGAGATGATCATAAAGTATTTTTTGCTGGTGAAAAGGCACTTAAAGCTGGTGGCGAAAAGAATACATCTAGTCAATTTGATACTGGCGCCAAAGAAACTAAGGCGAATAGCAAAAATGATTTAAAAAAGATACGTCTAGATGTTATATAGTTAGTTTATAACCAAAATTAAAAGCTGTTTTCGTGTCTTTCTTATAGTTAGAAAAACTTTTTGCAGCACCTTAATTTTTAGTGGTTTTGGTCTATAAATTAATCAAACTGTACGCCAAAAAAATATCAAATCAAATACATTGAACTGAAAGACTTTCTACGCCTCCCCTGTTGGGCCAAAATTTAGGGGTATTGTAGGCTGTTCGTAGTCATTGATTTCACCATGAGATTTCTCAAAGCGCTGAACATTTTCGTGAAGTGCTTTGAGAAATCTTTTTGCATGTTGTGGAGTAAGGACAATTCGGGAACGTACCTTGGCCTTTGGAATACCAGGCATGATATTTATAAAATCTACCACAAACTCAGAAGCCGAATGGTTGATAATCGCCAGATTAGAGTACGTTCCTTGTGCCGTTTCCGGATCAAGCTCGATATTGACACTCCCGTCCTTTTTGGTTTTATCACTCATTATACATCAGCACTTAAAGATTTTTCAGCAATTAACGCTTCATATTCGTCCGTGTAGCCCACAATAATATCGTTATAGGAACGGTTACCTGTACCAGCTGGAATCTTGTGGCCTACAATAACGTTTTCTTTTAATCCTTCAAGGGTGTCTACCTTACCTGCTACTGCAGCTTCATTCAATACTTTGGTTGTCTCTTGGAATGATGCAGCAGAAATAAACGACTTGGTCTGCAGAGAGGCTCTTGTGATACCTTGTAGTATGGGTGTTGCTGTAGCATTTACGGCATCACGCGCTTCAACTAGGTTTTTGTCTTCACGTTTGAGCAATGAATTCTCATCACGTAATTGACGTGCTGTGATTATTTGACCTGCTTTAAGGTTTTCAGAATCACCAGCATCCAATACTACTTTTTGACCAAACAGCGAATCATTTTGTTCGATGAAATCCATTTTATGTACCAATTGTCCTTCTAGGAAAGTAGTATCTCCCGAATCTTGAATTTGGACCTTACGCATCATCTGGCGCACCACAACTTCAAAGTGCTTGTCGTTGATTTTTACTCCTTGTAAACGATATACTTCTTGTACTTCGTTAACTAAGTACTGCTGTACAGCAGCGGGTCCTTTAATAGATAAAATATCATTTGGCGTAATGGCACCATCCGAAAGTGGCATACCTGCCTTTATGAAGTCATTTTCTTGAACCAAAATTTGATTCGAAAGCTTAACAAGGTATTTTTTTATTTGACCTATTCGTGATTCTACAATAATCTCACGGTTTCCACGCTTGATTTTACCAAAGGTTACCACTCCATCAATTTCGGAAACTACAGCAGGGTTAGACGGGTTTCGTGCTTCGAAAAGCTCCGTAACTCGTGGTAAACCTCCTGTAATATCTCCAGATTTTGCAGACTTACGTGGAATTTTTACCAAAATTTTACCATTCTCTATTTTTTCGCTATTGTCAACCATAAGGTGAGCACCTACAGGTAAATTGTACGATTGTAGCGTTTTACCTTTAGAGTCCTTAATCAATAAAGTAGGAATGATTTTTTTGTTTCTAGACTCCGAAATTACTTTCTCTTGGAAACCTGTTTGTTCGTCAATTTCCACTTGATATGTAACACCTTGCTCAATGTTTTCATAACCAATTGATCCTGTAAATTCAGAAATGATAACACCATTGTAAGGATCCCATTGACAAATCACATCGTTTTTCTTGATTTTTTGTCCATCTTTTACAAACACAAACGATCCGTAAGGAATGTTATTGGTACTGAGAACAATACCAGTATTTTTATCCATAACCTTGATTTCAGACGTGCGTGAAATCACAATCTTAGCAGGGTTTCCATCGTTGTCTTTTCCATCAACAGTTTTGAGTTCTTCAATTTCAGCAACGCCATCAAAACGAGCAATGAGTTTGTTTTCTTCAGAAATGTTACCTGCAATACCCCCTACGTGAAATGTACGAAGCGTAAGCTGTGTTCCAGGCTCTCCAATTGATTGTGCAGCAATTACACCAACCGATTCGCCTTGTTGCACCATTTTACCTGTAGCAAGGTTGCGCCCATAACACTTGGCACAAATTCCTTTTTTTGCGTCACAGGTTAGTGGTGAGCGAACCTCGACACTTTCAAGGGCGGAATTTTCAATGGCCGTAGCATTTTCGTCAAGGATTTCATCGCCTGCAGCTACCAATAACTCACCAGAAATTGGATCAACAATGTCGTAAAGTGCTACACGTCCAACAATTCGATCACCAAGTGACTCAACAACTTCTTCATTTTTCTTCAATGCAGAAACCGTAAGTCCGCGAAGCGTACCACAATCAACTTCATTCACAATAACATCTTGCGCAACATCATGTAAACGACGTGTTAGGTATCCTGCATCAGCCGTTTTAAGTGCTGTATCGGCAAGACCTTTACGTGCGCCGTGTGTAGAGATAAAGTATTCCAAAATAGATAGGCCTTCTTTAAAGTTGGAGAGAATCGGGTTTTCAATAATCTCACCACCTCCGGCATTCGATTTTTTAGGTTTCGCCATCAATCCACGCATACCCGTAAGCTGACGAATTTGCTCTTTAGAACCACGAGCTCCCGAATCCAACATCATATACACCGAATTAAATCCTTGCTGATCTTCGCTGATGCGCTTCATGGCAAGCTCGGTAAGTGTTGCATTGGTAGATGTCCAAATATCAATCACCTGATTGTAGCGTTCATTATTGGTGATAAGACCCATATTGTAGTTCGCAATAATACCATCTACTTGTTCATTGGCCTCATCAATCAATAGTGTTTTTTCTTTTGGAATAATAATGTCTCCCAAACTAAACGACAGCCCTCCTTTGAATGCAAATGAGAAGCCCATATCCTTAATTTTGTCAAGGAATTCAGCCGTTTCAGGAACGCTTGTGACTTTCAAAATGCCTCCAATGATACCACGAAGAGACTTTTTAGTCAATACTTCGTTGATGTAGCCAGCTTGGTCAGGAACGTGTTGGTTGAATAATATTCTACCCACAGTCGTATCGATAATTTGATATGCCAACTCACCTGCATCGTTAAAGTCTTTCACGCGGATTTTAACCATTGCATTAAGATGGACTTTGCCTTCATTAAAGGCAATATTCAACTCATCAGCACTATAGAACGTTAAGCCTTCTCCTTTGACCTTGTGGTCTTTGGTAGACTTACGAGCTTTGGTCATATAATATAATCCAAGTACCATGTCTTGAGAGGGTACTGTGATTGGCGAACCGTTTGCTGGGTTAAGAATGTTGTGCGATGCCAACATTAATAATTGCGCTTCAAGAATTGCCTCTGGACCTAGGGGTAAGTGTACTGCCATTTGGTCGCCGTCAAAGTCAGCATTAAATGCGGTACACGCCAGTGGGTGTAACTGAATCGCTTTTCCTTCAATCAGTTTTGGCTGGAAGGCTTGAATACCCAAGCGGTGAAGCGTGGGGGCACGGTTCAATAATACAGGATGTCCTTTTAGTACATTTTCTAAAATATCCCATACTACTGGCTCACGCTTGTCAATAATTTTCTTTGCAGATTTTACCGTTTTTACAATGCCACGCTCAATAAGTTTACGAATGATAAACGGCTTGTACAACTCGGCAGCCATATTCTTTGGCAAACCACACTCATAAAGTTTAAGCTCAGGTCCAACTACAATTACGGAACGCGCCGAGTAATCAACACGTTTACCAAGTAAGTTTTGACGGAAACGCCCTTGCTTTCCTTTGAGTGAATCTGAAAGCGATTTTAAAGGACGGTTTGCATCTGTTTTTACCGCAGAAGACTTACGTGTATTGTCAAACAGCGAATCTACAGACTCTTGCAGCATACGCTTTTCGTTTCGTAAAATCACCTCTGGTGCTTTTATCTCTAACAAACGCTTTAAACGATTGTTTCTGATAATCACACGGCGGTATAAATCGTTCAAATCAGAAGTGGCAAAACGACCGCCATCTAGAGGGACTAATGGGCGTAATTCTGGTGGACTTACAGGAACAACTTTCATAATCATCCACTCTGGTCGATTTTCGCGGTTTTTATTTGCATCACGGAATGCCTCAACCACTTGAAGCCGCTTTAGCGCTTCTGTTTTACGTTGCTTTGAAGTTTCGTTGTTGGCTTTATCGCGCAACTGGTACGAAAGTTCATCTAAATCAATGCGATTCAAAATTTCAATCAAACACTCAGCACCCATTTTTGCAATAAACTTATTTGGGTCACTATCTTCCAAATATTGGTTGTCTTGCGGAAGTTTTTCCATGATGTTTAAGTACTCTTCCTCAGTTAAAAAATCCATTTTTTGAATGGGTTCTCCTTCTTCATTGGTCGCAATACCTGGTTGAATAACTACGTATCGCTCATAGTAAATAATCATATCCAACTTCTTGGATGGAAGTCCAAGCAAGTAGCCAATTTTGTTAGGCAGCGAGCGGAAGTACCAAATGTGCGCCACAGGCACAACTAAGCTAATGTGCCCAACGCGGTCGCGTCGTACTTTTTTCTCTGTTACCTCAACCCCACAGCGATCACAAACAATTCCTTTGTATCGAATACGCTTATATTTTCCACAAGCACATTCAAAGTCCTTAACAGGACCAAAAATGCGCTCACAAAACAAACCATCACGCTCGGGTTTGTGCGTACGATAGTTGATGGTTTCCGGTTTTAACACCTCACCTCTTGAAGCTGCCAAAATGGTTTCGGGCGATGAAAGCCCAATGGAGATTTTATTAAAATCTTTTTGTTGTTGTGTTTCGTTTATACGTGCCATGTCAATACTTTTATTATTCTTCTAATCGAATATCAAGGCCAAGACCTTTGAGTTCGTGCATCAATACGTTAAAGGATTCTGGAAGACCAGGCTTTGGCATGGCCTCACCCTTAACAATTGACTCGTATGTTTTGGCTCGACCAATCACGTCATCAGACTTCACGGTCAAGATTTCTTGTAGGGTACTCGATGCACCGTATGCTTCAAGTGCCCATACTTCCAT